>CAXNGF010000026.1:0-12870 GCA_964201905.1 Limnohabitans sp.
AAGCGCTGGTAATTGGCCTCATGCGTCTGCGTTAAGCCAAACGCAAAGCCAGGAATAGATGCCACTTTGTACTTTTCTGTCATGGCGCGGTTGAAAGCGATGGGCTCGATGCCTTTGGCCAAGCCGGGCAGTTTCATCAGCACATAAAAAGCGCCTTGTGTTTTTGGAAATTGAACCAAGTCGCCCAAACCTTCGAGTGCTTGATAAACCGTTTGACGAACATGGCTTAAAGCTTCAACTTTAGGCTCGACCCATGAGCGGCCTAATTGCAGAGCTTGAAGTGCCAACAATTGGGAGGGCATAGGCGCACAAATGAGGTTGGTGTCTTGAACCTTGTTCATGGCGTCAAACAAATGGGATGGAAACACCACATAGCCCACACGCCAACTGGCCATGCCGTAGTTTTTTGACATGGAAAAGAACGACACAGTGTGTTTCGCGGCACCTGGCAGGCTGGCCGGAGAAAAATGTTGGGTGCCTTCGTAAGTGAAATACTCATAAGCCTCGTCACTAAAGTGATATAGCCCATGTTGTGCACAAAGGGCATTGATGGCCCGCAAGGAGGCTTCTGAATAAACCGCACCAGTTGGGTTGTTGGGAGATACGGTCACAATGGCCCGCGTGCGCGGCGTGATGGCCGCAGCCATGGCTTCAACATCAAGGCTCCAGTCGGCGTTGACTGGCACTGGCACTGGAATGCACCCACACATGCGAATGGCCATTTCTTGATTGAAATAAAACGGCATGGGCAGAATGAATTCATCGCCAGGGTCGGCTAAGGCTAAAACCGAGTTTAAGAAAGCCATGTTGCTACCTGCCGTCACCATGACCATGGCTTCTGTTCCGAGTTTGATCTGGTTTTCTAGTGCCAATTTGTTGTGAATGGCTTCAATCAACCCAGGGTGACCGCTGACGCCTAGGTACTTATGAAGGCTGCCATCGCCCATCATGCTGGGTAGAGCGGCAATAGCTTGTGCTGGCGGACCGTAATTGACAACCCCTTGCCCCAAAGAAATGGTGCCTGGGTTGTTGCGTACAAACGCGGCAATGGTAGGGATGATGGGAGTGTCGACTCCCTCCATTCGATAGGCCTGATGCTTCATGTAAATACCATTCGATGCTTGAATTTGGTCAGATTTTAAGGTCAGTCAATTTGGAATCAAAGTTATCTCGATTTGGCTTCTTGTTTTGAGTGTCATCATTGATACATAATGCATCAAATTCAATTTGTTTGACCTGAGGGCTATTGCTTGCTTTTTGACCACTGTGCTAAGTGTCAGAGTTGTTGCAATGTCGATGCAGGCTTTGGAGCACTCGAGATTACGCTCACTCAAAAAGAAACCAAAGTGTTTCGCCATTTGTGCATTGAGGATCGTTGTCAACATTTGGGCGAAAAGGGCTGTAATTTGGGTGATCGTAAACCATTGAGTTGTAAGTTATACCCTTTGTCATTTGATCCGCAGGTTAAAAAATACTACTTTGATGCCGCTTGTCCGTTGTTGCCAGAATACAAGCGACAACTCAAAGATTCAGACAGCGACGCTTCCAATCACTTTCGTGAAATGAACACGCTCATCGAAGAAATGGCAGTTGTCGATCCCAAGTTCTTGAGCAGGAATCATGAAGTTGATTTGGACTATTTTGAGTTGGTGCCATTGCGCCAACCCAGTCACCTGAAGAAACCTCAACATGAGCGATAGCCCAAGCCATCTTCTGGTCGCTGAAGACTTTCATGTTAACTTGGCGCTAGAGGATGGCCATCAGCGGGTGGGTTATCAAACTTGGACGCCAGACAATTTGTGCGTTGAGAGTTACCACGAAGATATTTTGTATTACACCTCGAGGTGGGATGCCTTGTGCCCCTACATCGATGTCACGCCAAAGATGTTGGAAATGGCCCCCAAGCCCTTCATCGTTTACGCGGTCCCTCCTGAAAGCCCTTATGGCGTCCCTATCAATGACAAATACGGATTGGTTGATGTGGCGTCCGAAAGTTTCTGGACCGAGCCTAGACGGCAACGCAAATTCAAAGAATTAGAAAAATTATGCAAGCGCTTGACTGTCACTGAGCGTGTTGTGCCAGGACACAGCTTGACGGTAGAGGATGTCTATGAAATGGGCGGCGTGCATTTTGACGCCTACTATATTCACCCAGCAGAGGTGGCTGGTTTTGTTGATTACATTCAAAATTTGGATGTATTAATTATTCGCGCATTTTCTGAAGAGGGTGATTTGGTTCTCACAGATGTTTCTATCTTGTTGCCTGAGCGCAAGCAAGTTTACGGCAGTTTTTGTCAGTGGAACCCGCTTTATAAAAACAGATCGCCAGGTATTTTTGCCTGCCTGTTGGCTTCAAAGTGGGCAGCTAAGAATGGCTACCATTGTTACAACTTGGGGCCGGTTGACGACTATGGTTACAAAGCCTTGTTTGTAACTCATTTTGAACCAATCTTTGCTGTGGCCATGACCGATGAAAATCACCCCTTGGCCTTAGACAAGAACTCTCCATTGCACACCGACTTCTCGCCCCATGTTTGGAACAAGATCAAGAGGCCGGTGTGAATAGGTTTGATGGTGCAGCGTCATCCAAAGTGATGCACTTCGTCAAAAGCCAAGTCGTAATCAAAAAATAATTCTTCCCCCGCTTTTATTTTTCTGAGCGCCACAAGCTCATTATTTTTTAAATATTTGATATTGGGCTCTTTTGAATGATTCATGTAAAAAGCCATGTTCATTGAGTTAAGGCCAATCGACGGAATGAGGTATTCGTCTTTGTCGTAATAGCAAAACATCCGTACTTCTTTTTGGACGCTGACGGGTAGTTTTTTGATTTCTTTTTTGGATAGAGAAAACTCTTTAATTTTGAGCAGGCTGGCCATTGGCTTAGCCCCTTTTGGAATGTCTCTGATGGCGAAAACCCCAATGCCGTGGATGGGTGAAACGCCTAGCCTGCAGAACACCTCGGTTTGAAGGTGTTTTAAAATTCTTGCTTTGTCGATGGCCATGACTGCTCCACTTTGCGGTATGGTTGTATGTTAACGGCATGTGATCCTTTATGAAATACAAATCAACAGAGCTCATCTCATTTGCAGTCAACTTATTGAAGTCAGTGGGCCTACCCGCAGACAAAGCAAAAGCTGTTGCTGAAGTGCTGGTAGAGGGGGACTTGTTGGGCCATACAACCCACGGCCTTGCTTTGCTGGCCCCTTACTTGGCAGAAATAGAAAAAGGCAGCATGCGCTTAGAAGGTGCGCCTGTCACCATCTCTGACTTTCCTGCTGCCCTTACTTGGGATGGCAATCGATTGCCGGGTCCTTGGTTGGTCTTGCAAGCCATGCAAGTGGCTATCGAGCGAGCCAAATTGCAGGGCACATGCACTGTCGTGATCAGGCGCAGCCATCACATAGCCTGCTTGGCGGCCTACCACCAGCGCGCCACCGATCAGGGCATGCTGATGCAGTTGCATTGCTCAGATCCCAACTCTAAAAGTGTTGCACCCTTTGGTGGCTTAGACCCTGTTTTTACCCCCAACCCTGTGTCATATGGCTTGCCCACTTCTCACAGGCCCATCATGGTGGATGTTTCCACTTCAGCCACCACCAATGGCATGACCAACCGGTTGCATGCAGAGAAGAAGCCCCTGCCTGCCGCGTGGGTGATGGACGGCCATGGCCACTCAAGTACCGATCCGGGGGTGTTGTTTCAGGAGCCGAAGGGCACCATCCTGCCTTTAGGTGGTATGGATTCGGGTCACAAAGGGTATGGACTGAGCTTGATGGTTGAAGCACTGACGGGTGGCTTGGCGGGACATGGTCGCGCAGATCCTGTTGAAGGGTGGGGCGCCACTGTTTTTCTACAGATCATTGATCCCAATGCATTTGCGGGGAAAAGTGCCTATGACAGGCAAATGGATCAAATCGTGGCCAATTGTCACAACTCGAAACCGTCCAAGCCTGAGCAGCAGGTTAGAACGCCTGGTGAAAGAGGCTTGCAGCATAAAGCTGAAAGTCTCTTACAGGGTTTGAAGCTTTATCCAAGCATCATGCCCATGTTGTTGCCATGGGCCAGCAAACTCAAGGTTGAGGTACCTCAGGCCGTTTGAGAAGGGCTTGGTTTGGACCACATCTTGGCAATCAAAGGCCATGACCAAACCAGAAAGCACAACACGGCAAGTCCCAACGCAATGGGTCGCGCAAAGAAAGCGCCCAGATCGCCGTTTGATTTAATCATGGAGGTAATGAAGTTTTCTTCCAACATGCCGCCAAGTACCACCCCCAAAATAGCCGGTGCGATGGGGAAGCGATTGGCTTCTAAGATATAAGCCAAGATGCCGGCAACCAGCATGATGCCTACTTCAAACATGGAGTTGTTGATGGCAAATGTACCAACCACGCAGAACAGCAAGATAAGCGGCATTAGGATTTCTCTAGGTACGCGCAAAATGCGTTTTGAAACTTTGATGCACAAAATACCAAGCGGAATCATGATGATGTTGGCCACAATGAACAGCAAAAATACAGCGTAAATATTTTGTGGATTGGTGGTGAACAGGGTGGGGCCTGGATTCATGTTTTTCATGTAGAGCACGCCAATCACAATGGCTGTGATGGAGTCGCCGGGAATACCGAACACCAAGGCCGGAATCCAAGCGCCCGCCAAGGCACTGTTGTTGGCTGAGCCCGACTCCACAATGCCTTCCACATGGCCTGTGCCAAACTTTTCGGGTTCTTTGGAGAATTTTTTGCTCATGGCATAAGACATCCAAGCAGCAATGTCTGCGCCTGCGCCTGGCAATGCACCTACAGCGGTGCCCAATACGCTGCCACGAAGAATTTGTACCGGATATTTTTTGGCCAGAGCCCATTGCCCTGCCATCACGCTGCCAACTTTCTCTACAACCAGTTCTGCTGCTGGGCTTGTATCGACGACATATCGAATAATTTCAGAAATGGCAAACATACCAATCATCATTGCAATCATGCCAATGCCGCCCGTCATTTCTGCATTGCCAAAAGTGAATCGCGGAAAGCCTGCAGGATTACCGAGACCGACACAGGCGACCAATAGTCCAAGTAGCAAGGTGGTGACGCCTTTTAGGGGTTGGTTAGAGGTGATGAAAACAGCGCAAGTTAAGCCTAATAGAACAAGCCAGAAGTATTCGAATGAGCTGAAGTTCAAAGCAAAGTCTGCCAGTGCGGGGGCTGCTACGATTAGCACCAAAGTGCCAAAGAGACCACCCACAGCAGAGAAAACCAAGCCAGCACCTAAAGCCAGTTCGGCTTGTCCCTTTTTTGTCATCGCAAAAGCTTCATCGGTGTAGGCCGCAGACGCAGGGGTGCCCGGAATTCGCAACAAACAGCCCGGAATGTCACCAGAGAAAATGGCCATGGCAGTGGCAGTTACCATGGCTGCTATGGCAGGGATGGGTGGCATGAAAAAAGTAACTGGCACCAGCAAAGCGGTGGCCATGGTGGCCGTGAGGCCGGGAACTGCACCTACAAAAAGTCCGTAGAGTGCAGCTATCACCATCACCATCAAGGTGTAGGGATCAAAGACCATGGAAAAGGCTTGGCCTATGGCTGTCCACATGTTGAGACTCCTATTTCATGCAACTGACTGAAAAATCAAAGTGAACAACTCACCAGGCCCAGGGCGTGAGAATGCCCCACGGTAGAGGTACGCGAAGCATTTTGTAGAAAGCAAAATGAACCACAAAGGTCGCAACCAAAGCCACCAAAAGTGCACGGCGCCATTGAACCTTAAGAGCTTTTAACAATGCCACCAACATGACAAATGCAGTGGGCAGAAAGCCAAGCTGGTTGGCAGCAACGATGTAAAACACCACGCAAGCTAGAAGGACACAAAGTGCCACGATATGTCGTGGCGATTGAACCCAATCCTCCCATGCAAACCAGGCTGTTTGCTCGCGACTGCGCAGACCCTTGATGACCATCAGGGAGCCAGTGATACACAAGCCAACGGCAATCAGTCCTGGAAATAAGGCGGGCCCAACGGGTTGCCCTGGAATATTGGGGAAGCTTCTAATGGCAAAGAGCACCAAGGCACCCAATGCCAAAAAGATGAAGCCAAAAAGCGCATCATGAATCTTCATGGCTTATTTGACCAAGCCGACGGCTTTCATGGTGGCACCCAATTCAGTATTTGATTTCACCATGAATTTGGCAAAGTCATCAGGGCCAGCATAGATCACGCCAAAACCACGACTGGCCATGAATTCGTTGTACTCTTTGCTGGCAGCCACTTTGCGAACAGACTCTGCTAACTTGTCGCGTATGGGGGCTGGCAAGCCCTTGGGTGCCACAATGCCGCGCCATGCTGCCATGGTCCAGTCACTGCCAATGGCTGCCTTTAAGGTGGGCACATTGGGATAAAGCGAGGAGGGCTTGTCGTTCATGATGGCCAAACTCTTGACTTTGCCTGCATCAATCAAAGAGCGAGCTTCAGGCAGTGACACTGGGGCCACTTCAATGCCGCCAGCGACCATGTCTTGTAAGCCGGGCGCTGCACCATTACTTGGCACCCAAGGCAATGCAGCAGGGTCAATTTTTTGATCGCGCAAGAGACCCGCAATGGCCAAATGCCAAATACCACCTTGACCTGTGCCTGATGCTTTGAATTTACCGGGGTTGGCTTTGATGGCGGCCAATAATTCATTCACCGTTTTGTAGGGTGAGTCTGCACGCACTTGAACGCCTGCAGGATCGGCATTGACCAGACCAATGGGTGTGTAAGAGGCGCTGGTGAGTTCGGTAAGGCCTTGCCAATGCATCATGCCAATTTCAACGGTGGCCAAGCCAATGGTGTAACCATCAGGTTGGGCTGACGCAATGGCTGCGTGGCCTACGACGCCACTGCCACCTGTGCGATTCACCACTGTCACAGGCTGGCCCAATTCTTTTTCCATCAAGCTGCCAATGATCCTAGCCGTTGCGTCGGTGCCACCGCCTGCGCCCCAAGGGACAATGAGTGTGATGGGGCGAGCGGGATAATTTTGAGCTGCTGCAGGCAATACGCTGACAACACTAAGCAGTCCCAATAAAGCACTGGCCAACAAACGACGGCGGGGGAATACAGACATGGCGAACTCCTGAAAGGGTGGGTTGAACACGGTTTTGCACAAGGTGCTCAACTTACCCCTTTTTTGGCATGACGGCATTAGGGTGAACCCAATGTTTGGGCTCGAATGAGGTGTTTGTCAGCCTGCCGTTACAAGCGATCATTTCATGCGCACGAGTTGACCCGGTCTAGCGCTTGTAATTTCGCCGTGGTGCTGAACTTGTTGGCCTGCCACCCAAGTTGAGACATAACCACTTGCGCGTTGTAAAAATCGTTTGCCATTCGCAGGCAAATCGCGCATCAATTGAGGCAAGCCAACGCTGAGGCTAAGGGGGTTGATGGCATTGAGGTCGGCGCGAAGGCCAGGCGCAATGACGCCGCGATCTGTCAAGCCTAAATACTTTGCATTTCTGCTTGTCAGCATTTCTACGGCTGTTGCTAACGGTATGGGGTCTTTGCTTCTGCCTTGGACCCAATGCGTGAGCATGAAGGTGGTGAAGCTGGCATCGCAGACCGTGCCAACGTGCGCCCCGGCATCGCTTAAGCCGCTCAAAGTGCGTGGATGGCCTAGCATTTTGCGCACTGTATCTAAGTTGCCTTCGTTGTAATTGAAGATGGGAAAGTAAACCAAGCCTTCGCCTTTGTCAGCGCTCAAGTGATCGTAGAGGGCTTCTAAAGGCGTGATGCCTTTTTGTTTGGCGCGTACCAAAAAACTGTCCATGACAGACGGCTCGTAATTCAATGTAGCCTCAAGGGGAAACATGCGGCCACTGATCATGTCGATGCGCGACAGCAAGATATCAACCAAGGGCGGTATGGCGCTGCCATCACCTGCCAAGCGCTCTGACTTTTCAGAAAGGATGCGGGCCTTTCTGGAGGGATCACGCAAGGCAAGCGCTCTTTCTGCCAAAGACAAGTGCGCCACTTCTTTGTAAGACGGGAAGCCCATAAATGGATGGAAGCTGGCGTCTAATCCATTTAAAACACCAATGCCCCTGGCCGCCGTTTGCATAAATAGCGGCAAGCCATTGGCAGCGGCTTTTTCAACGCGATCTTGTATTTTCAAATATTGCTCACCGCCCGGATCACGTTGCAGCCAAGTCAATGAAAGTGGTTTGCCGCTGGTGTGTGCCACGGCTTCTACCAAATCAAATTCAGCATCAAATTCTGCGGGGCCATTCATGAGGTTGTAGTCGCTGACCATTTGAATCACACCATGCCTCAATCCTTGAAAGGCTTGGGCCAGGCCTGTTAATTCTGCATGACTGGCATTGGCGGCAGGTGTGTCTTTGCCTTCTGAGGTTCGGTGGTTGTCGCTGCGGCCAGTGCTAAAGCCTGCGGCACCTGCTTCTAAGGCTTCACGCAAAAGGGCTTGCATGTCCTTGATGTCTTGCGCTGTGGCCACTTCATGGGCCAAGGCGCGCTCTTTCATGACATACATTCGCAGTGGGTCGTGAGGCACTTGAACCAAGTAGTCTAGGCTTCGAGGTGTGGCGGCCAGTGCGTCCATGTATTGCGGAAAACTTTCCCAATTCCACACAATACCTTCGTGCAAAGCGGCGCCTGGAATGTCTTCCACGCCTTCCATGAGCTTGATCAGATCGTCTTCGTGACCCGGGCGCTTGGGCGCAAAGCCCACACCACAATTGCCCATGACCAAAGTGGTGACACCGTGGTAGATGCTGGGGGTAAAACATTCGTCCCAAGTAGCTTGACCATCGTAGTGGGTGTGAAGGTCTATAAAACCGGGGGTGATCCACAAGCCAGTGGCGTCCATGGTTTCTTTGGCGGGCTCGTTGATTGTTCCAACACTCACAATGAGGCCTGCCTTAATGCCGATGTCTGCGCAGAAGGGTGCACGGCCTGAACCGTCAACCACGGTACCGTTTTTAATCAGCCAATCGAGCATCTTTCATTCTCCAGAAATACGCCAAAGACATGCCACTCACAATGTGCCAAATGCCCCACAAACTGGCCAAGGTCACCATGCCCAAATCGCTGTTGAATTGAACGGCAATGATGCCAAGCGCTAAGCCAGAATTTTGCATGCCGCCTTCAATCATGATGGCGCGTCGGTCTCTTTCGCCAACGCCCATCACTTTGCTTGTGACCCAGCCAAAAAACAAGCCGCTAGCGTTGTGCAATACCACCAACAACAAGGTGGGTAACAGGCCTAAGGTGAGCAACTGCCGCTCTTTGATCAAGCCCGCTACGATGAACAACAGCAGAGCAATAAGGGAAAAATGGCCTAAAGGTTTGCGGATGCGTTCGGTTAAATGGGGTAGTCGGTGTGACGCCAGTAGCCCAAGACTTAAGGGAACACCTAAGAGTAATAAAAGACTGATGTAAATGCCAGATGAATCAATGGAAAGCTCTTTCAACCAAGAAGCCGTCTCAGGGTTGGTAGCAATCATCCAACTGAAGTTAAAAGGTGTTGCAAACAGGGCAATGGTGCTGGCTACGGCAGAGATACTGACAGATAGCGCGGTGTTGCCTCGCCCTATGTGCGTGACCACATTGCTAAGGCTTCCGCCGGGACAAGCAGCCACCAAAATCATGGCGGCTTCAATGTTCGGTGGCAGGTCTAGCCAAAGAGTGGCCAACCAAGTGCCGACGGGTAGAAGTAAAAATTGAGGGATGAGTCCGCAAATGACAGCCTTGGGAGTTTGAGCAACACGTTTAAAGTCTTCAATGCGAAGTTCAAGCGCCACAGAAAAAACCATGGTGGCCAAGACCATGCTCAATATGATTTGCTGGGCGTTCATGCTTAAGATCTTCTGGCGAATGGCAAGTTCAAAAGGAGATTTTGGGGCTTGATTTTAAGAAGTTGCTGTGTGTCCATGGCCATGGCCAAATAAACTGGCTTGCCCGAGACTTCACTGAGCATGTCTGTGGGGTTTTCAAAGTTCAGCACAAACAAACAAAGCATTCTTCTTTGGCTGTCTTCGTCAATCGTGTTGCCTTTGTACAAATCGTTCAGCATGCCGCTGGCTTGAGCGTCAAGGCCCACATGCCATACCCAATGCGCGTCTTCAATTTCGCGGGCTGTTTTGACGGTCACTTTTGAAGCCGTAAAATGAAAAACCCAACGTTCTAAAACTTGGCAAAAAGCTGAAATCAGGTCTTGGCCTAAATTCAGGCAGGCCACCATGTCAAAGCGTTCACTGCGGTCCCAGTAGGTGTCTTGATTGCTTTCTTGAATGACGTCAAGGTCTACCGTTCGAAGGGGAATGCCACCTTGCTTGAGCAACTCGCCCACGCTGCCAAAGCCACTTTCAAGCGCATGCCGCTCAACGGTTTCGTTATCGGCCGCCATGACCGAGCCGTCATCGAGCACTGATATTTTTTGAGTTCTAAAAAGCAACTCAGCAGCGCGTGCTTGAAGCGGCGTGCAGTCATTGCCTAGAACATGTTGCACCAAGACTTGTGTGATTTGATTGACCAACACGGGCGGTACATCGACACCGGTGCCTTCAAACAAAGCCCAGTAGCTGGCTTCTAAAGTGGGCTTGGCCAAAATGCGATCGCGAAATCGCAACCAAACGCGCATGTTTTCTGCGGCATCGGCGTCTTCAATGGGTACCAGATCGGATGCTTCAAGTTTCAGCCGAGGACTTTCTAACAAGCGCTCATGAATTTGAATTTCATGCGCGCATGAACTTTCAATCGGCGCCAATTCTGGCCGAAGCAACAAGACCCTTAAGAAATCATCGGTGACTAAGAGGTGGCCGCGCAAATCTGTTTTCAGTTGGGCATAGCCTGCATGGGGCCAAAGACTTTGCGCAGAATCACTCATTGATTTTAAAGATTTCTAAGGGTCAATTAAATTAAATCGGCTTCTTGCCGCGTGGAATGATCGTTGTGGTTTTTTGGATCGGACGCTCTGTGTCCACCGCGATGGTTTTAGGAGGAGACGTATCTTTCCTTGGTTTTTTGGACTCTTTATTTGACTTTTGTTGACCTTTGGCCATGGTGACACCTTGGGGTAGTTAAGTGCCCAGTTTAAGCGAGGCACAATCAATACCCAACACAAAGCGAGCGAACGCTGTGCATTCTCAGGGTTTTTCATGACAATTTTTCAAATTCCATCAGATGAGGTAGAGCTCACAGCAGTTCGATCACAAGGCCCGGGTGGGCAAAATGTGAACAAAGTCTCGAGCGCCATTCAGCTGCGCTTCGATGTAGGCGCTTCAAGTTTGCCCCCTGAGTTGAAGGAAAGGGTGCTGGCGCTTCGGGATCACCGGCTTACCAAGGGCGGCGTTGTGGTCATTAAGTCGCAAGAGCACAGAAGCCAAGACATGAACCGAATGGCGGCCCTGCTGCGACTGCATGACCTGCTTGAATTGGCTGCCACGGTTCAAAAGCCACGCAAGGCCACTCGGCCAACCCGAAGTTCTCAATTGAAGCGCGTAGAGGGCAAAGTCAAGCGAGGACAGACCAAAGCCCTGCGGGGCAAGGCCAGTGTCTCAGACTAAGCCTTTGACTAAAGCTCAGACATGTTCTGGTCAACCCATTGCAAGGCCTTTTTCAAGACGTCCTGACCGTCAGCTTCTAGCACCGTTCGCAGAGGTAGGCTTCTGAGCCAAGTGATTTGTCGTTTGGCCAATTGGCGTGTGGCAAAGACACCCCTGTCTCGCAATTCAGACATGGGCAGCGTACCGTCCAGCGCCTCCCAAGCTTGCCTATAGCCAACGCAACGCATGGCGGGAAGGTCTGGTGTCAAATCACCTCTGGCATGCAATGCTTTTACTTCGTCTAAAAACCCATGCGACAGCATGTCGTCGAAGCGCTGCTCAATTCGTTTGTGAAGCCAAGATCGGTCTTTGGGTTCTAGGCTTAAAAGGGGCACGTTGGCCCATTGCAATGCTTTTTTATTGGATGGCGCTGAAGAGGATGGCTCGGTGGGGACTAAATTGATTTGATGAAAACTCGACAAAGGTTTTCCTGAAATTCTAAAAACTTCAAGAGCCCGTGAAATGCGTTGACTGTCGGCGGGGGCTAAACGAGCGGCAGTTTGAGGGTCAACTAGCTTAAGTAAAGCGTGCATGGCAGGCCAACCCAATTTTTCAGCCTCAGTTTGAATGTTTGCGCGAATTTCAACATCGGCAGATGGCATATCGTTCAAGCCTTCAAGTAATGCCTTGAAGTAAAGCATGGTGCCACCCACCAAAATGGGCATTTTGCCGCGGCTGTGAATATCTAGAACGCAGGCCATTGCGTCATGGGCAAATTCGGCAGCACTGTAGGCATTCAGAGGATCCCGAATGTCAATCAAGTGATGCGGCACCGCTGACAATTCTTGGGCAGAGGGCTTAGCCGTGCCAATGTTCATGCTTTTGAAAACCAAGGCGGAGTCAACACTGATAATTTCAGCGCCACCTTGTTCTTTTAAATGCGCAGCAATGGCCAAGGCCAAG
The DNA here is from genome assembly GCA_964201905.1 of Limnohabitans sp. Taxonomy (GTDB): domain Bacteria; phylum Pseudomonadota; class Gammaproteobacteria; order Burkholderiales; family Burkholderiaceae_C; genus Limnohabitans_A. The sequence continues at coordinate 12,495 of CAXNGF010000026.1, forward strand.
GCCGTCTTGCCACTTGCAGTTGGGCCGGCAATGGCGAGCGCTTGAAGTTTCATGCTGTTTGGCGTTGCGAGATGATGGGTATTTTGCGCACAGCAAACCAAGCAACCAAGACCAAGCAACTAGACCACACAAATAAACCTTGTGCCAGTGTTAGAAGTGGATTGCTCATGTGCTTGCCAATCCAAGTGCCCATGCCAAACGCCACCACCATCATGGAGAAGCCATTCAATGCAGAGGCCGTGCCAGCCTTTTCTGGAAAAGGAGCAATACAGCCACTTTGACCACAGGGTTGATGCACGCCGTGTGCCATCAAAAAGATATTGATAGGCAACATGACCGCCCAATGTCCAAACCATGATTGCCCAGGTCCTTCATA
>CAXNGF010000027.1:0-12603 GCA_964201905.1 Limnohabitans sp.
CCGAACAAGAGCACGGCCATAGCGGCATTCTGCAAAATATGCTAAGTTGTTGTTTTTATTGAGATTTATGAAACTGCTCAGTTCGCGAGCAATCCAAGCAAAGCCTTATTTTTCAAGGCTTTGCGGGCCGTCGCTCAGGGTTTTCAACAAAGTTATCCACAGTTTATTGGGACACCTTCTAAAGATCTTGAAAAACAACAACTTACATCTTGTTTCAAGAATATTTATGAGCAAGAAAATGACAAAATACATGCGCAATGACATGGTGGGTGTTGCGCACAAGGTTTTGAATGCAAAAGTGGCTTGACGTCGCAGTTTCGGCACCCGCACACAGTCAAGTGGGCGGTTTGCTCAGCTACGTCACCAACCTGCCCGCGTCGGTGGGTCAATTGGTGCGAGTGCCATTTGGCAGCAGAGAAGTGTTGGGTGTGGTCTGGGGCGTTCACACCCAGGCCCCCGAACATCTGAGTGCGCACACTTTGCGTCAAGTCACTGCCGTGTTGGAAGGCATTGAGCCATTGAGCGCGCACTGGCGGCAGTTGGTTCAGTTCACCGCGCAATATTACCAACGCGCTTTGGGTGAAGTGGCCATGGCCGCCTTGCCGCCCCAACTCAGAGACCTGACGCCGGTGCAAATGGCAAGGCGCTTGAAGAAACAACCCACAACGGCTGAGGCCTTGGCCACTGCGCTGCAGTCACCCTGGCCATTGTCTGCGCAACAAACGGAAGTTTTAGCGCAAATGGACCAAGCTCCCGGTCCTTTCCTGCTGCATGGCGCCACTGGCAGCGGCAAAACAGAGGTCTACCTCCAAGCGGTAGCCAGATCTTTGGCAGAAAACCCCAACGCGCAAGCCTTGATGATGGTGCCCGAGATCAACCTCACACCGCAACTCGAAGCGCGCGTGAAAGCCAGATTTGGCGATACAGGGGTGGTCTCTATGCACAGTGGCATGACTGGTCCCCAAAGACTGAAAAGCTGGCTGGCGGCACACCAAGGCAGCGCGCGCATTGTGCTGGGCACTCGGATGGCCATCTTTGCCTCGATGTCAAACTTGCAATGGATTGTGGTGGATGAAGAACACGATGCCAGTTACAAACAACAAGAAGGCGCGCGTTACTCCGCCCGCGATTTGGCCATTTACAGAGCGCGGCTTGAAGGCGCCAAGGTGGTCTTGGGTTCGGCCACGCCCTCTTTAGAAAGCTGGCATCACAGCAGGCCCGCGGCAGAAGGCGGGCGCTATTTAAGATTGCCCATGCCCGCACGCATTGGCGCAGGTCAACTGCCTTTTGTGCGCCGCGTTGACATGAACCATCAACCGCGCAAAACAGTTTTGTCTGCGCCTTTGATGGCGGCCATTCAAGAGCGTGTGGCCAAGGGCGAGCAAAGCATGTTGCTGCTAAACCGACGCGGCTATGCACCCGTGTTGCATTGTGCAGATTGCGGCTGGAAAAGTGAATGCTCACATTGCAGTGCGTTTCGGGTTTTTCACAAAATTGATCGCACCTTGCGCTGCCACCACTGCGGCTTTACCGAGCGTGTGCCCCGCGCTTGTCCTGCTTGTGGCAATGCCGACATTGCGCCCATGGGACGTGGCACAGAGCAGCTTGAGGAACACTTGGCCGAACTGTTGGTGGACGTCAAACGGCCCAATGGTGAGCCCGTGAAGGTCATGCGCATTGATGCGGACAGCACCAAGTTGAAGGGCTCGCTAGAAGCCCAATTGGCGGGCGTGCACAGCGGTGAAGTCGATGTGTTGGTGGGCACGCAAATGATTGCCAAAGGGCACGACTTTCGGCGCATCACTTTGGTGGCCGCCGTCAATCCTGATGGCGCATTGTTCTCAAGCGATTTCAGAGCGCCAGAGCGTTTGTTTGCGTTGCTCATGCAAGCCGGCGGCAGAGCGGGCCGCGATGCGGCCCAAAGTGCCAGCAGTGAAATGTGGGTGCAAACTTTTCACCCCAGTCACCCCTTGTTTGAGGCACTTAAAAAACACGACTACCCTGCATTTGCAGAGCAACAATTGAAAGAGCGTTTGGAAGCGGGCCTACCACCCAGTACTTACCAAGCCTTGATTCGAAGTGACGCGCGCGCGCAAGCTGTTGCACAGGCATTTTTAAACCACGCCAATGCGCAGTTGCAATCACTTGAGGGCTTCAGTGCCAATGACGCATCGGCATTGGCCGAAGTGAGTGTGTATCCTGCCGTGCCCATGAGCATTCAGCGAGTGGCCAATGTTGAACGCGCTCAAATGCTGATTGAAAGCTCTTCCAGAAAAGCGCTACACAGGGTGCTTGAATTGTTGCAAGAACAGTTGCATGCATCGCGCTCGGCGCCAGAACACAAAGGCCTGATTCGCTGGTTGGTGGATGTCGATCCACTGGCCATTTAAAGCCATTATTGAAGCAATGCCACCGCGCCCGAGAAGGTGAGAAAGGCAGCAGCCGTAGAGAGCAAAATAATTCTGGCATTGCGGCCATTGTCTGCGCCAAATCTTTCTGACAACATGGCCACATTGCTGGCGCTGGGCAAAGCCGCCACCAGCACCATCACTTTGAGGGCAAATGCATCAATGGGCACGCCCATTGAAATAGCGGCCAAACCAACCGCCAAGACCAAGACAGGGTGCAAGAACAATTTGATCAGCGCTATGGGCACATAGTCTTGCCAAGTGAGGGTGCCGTGCTGTTCGTGGTGTGCAATTTTTTGCGAGCGCGCCAACACCGCGCCAATGGTGAACAGTGCAACGGGTGACGCGGCATCGCCCAGCAAAGACAGCGTTTTTTCGACGGGTCCTGGCAACTCAATTTGAAACGCAGAAAAAAGTGTGCCTAGCAAAATGGCCCAAGGCAAGGGGTTTTTAACCACGCCCAACAATGCATTTTTAGCGGCTTGGCTAAAGCCTTGCTCGCCTGCGCCATCCAAGCGAGACAATGCAATGCAAAGCGAGGTGGTGATGACCATGTCGATGACGATGGTGACAATGGCAGGGCCTGCTGCCGCAGAACCTAACAAGGCCACCAACAAAGGAACGCCCATGAAGCCGGTGTTGGGAAAGGCCCCGACCAATGCACCGAAGGCTGCGTCGTTCCAGCCAATGCGTTTGTTCAATGAAACGGCCACCAAAAAGGCCACCATGACCAAAGCGCAAAACAAGTACATGAAGAAAGCGCCCGCATCTAGGAGTTGTGCAATGGGCGTGTTGGCACCAAATCGAAACAGCATGCAAGGCAAGGCAAAGTACAGCACAAAGCCGTTCAGGCCAGGAATGGCTTCAAAGGGCAACAGGTGGCGACGCGCCGCCCAATAACCACAAAGAACCAAAGCAAAGAAAGGAAAGGTGACGCGCAAGACATCTAGCATGGTTCACATTGTGCCTTGGAATTTGGCACTCTTTCGCACGGCATAGCCAACGATAGCCCGCTATGATCCATCAGATGGCCGAATCTGCATTGCATGTTGGCCTTCCTAATTTTTTTCGCATGTCCACCCCCTCCTCTGGAATGAATTCGGCTCAACTTGAAGCCGTCAATTACGTCAAAGGCCCTTGCCTTGTTCTGGCGGGCGCTGGCTCGGGCAAGACGCGCGTGATTACGCAAAAAATTACGCGGCTGATTGAAGTGGGCCTTGAACCCAAGCGCATTGCCGCCATCACATTCACCAACAAAGCCGCCAGTGAAATGCGCGATCGTGCGCGCAAACTCATTGGCAAGGGCGCTCAAGAGGTCATGATTTGCACCTTTCATGCCTTGGGTGTGCGCATGATGCGGCAAGACGGTCATGTGCTGGGTTTGAAACCTCAGTTCAGTATTTTGGATGCCGACGATGTGGTGAGCATCTTGAAAGACTGCGGTGGCACCACCGATGCCAACACAGCAAGGCAATGGCAATGGACCATCAGCGCTTGGAAAAATGCGGGCCTGAGCAGCGCGCAAGCCGAGGTCATTGCCAAAAATGAAAACGAGCGGGTGGCTGCGCGCATCATGGGCCGCTACGAAGAGCGATTGTCCGCCTATCAAAGCGTCGATTTTGACGACTTGATTGGATTGCCTTTGAAGTTATTGGCGCAATTTCCTGACGTGCGTGAACGCTGGCAAGCAGCCATGGGCCATGTGCTGGTAGACGAATACCAAGATACCAATGCCACCCAATACGAAGTGCTCAAACACTTGGTGGGTGAGCGCGCTCGCTTTACGGCAGTGGGCGACGATGACCAATCGATTTATGGTTGGCGCGGCGCCACCTTAGACAACTTAAAACGTTTGCCTCAAGATTTTCCACAATTGAAGCTGGTGAAGTTAGAACAAAACTACCGCTCTACCAGCGCCATTTTGCGGGCAGCCAACAATGTGATTGAGCCCAACCCCAAGCTCTACCCCAAGACGCTTTTTTCGGAATTGGGCGAGGGTGAACCAGTGCGTGTGGTCGATGCCGACAACGAAGAACACGAAGCTGACCGCATGATTGCGCGCATTCAATCATTGCGTGCGGGCACTGCCACCACCGCAGGTGGCGTTCAATACCGAGACTTCAAAGAGTTTGCCATTTTGTACCGCGCCAATCACATGGCCAAGCCGTTTGAAAAAGCTTTGCGGCGTGCACAAATTCCTTACAAGGTGTCGGGCGGTCAAAGTTTTTTCGACCGTGCAGAAATCAAAGACTTGTGCGCTTGGTTTCGCTTGTGGGTCAACAACGACGACGACCCCGCTTTCTTGCGCGCCGTGACCAGTCCGAAGCGCGGCATTGGACACCAAACCTTGGCAGGACTTGGCACTTTGGCCAGTCAGTACAAACTGAGTTTGTTTGAAGCCTTATTTTCCAACAGCTTGGGCAGCAGGCTGTCGGCCCGTGCCGTTGGCAGCTTGCATGAGTTTGGCCGCTACCTGAACGACTTGGAATACCGTGCCAAACGCACACATGGTGCCGAAGATGCCAAAGCTTTTTTGTTGCAGTGGCTCAAAGAAATTGGCTACGAAAAACATTTGTACGACGGGGAAGACAACGAGAAAGTCGCGGCTGTGCGCTGGACCCATGTCTTGGAATTTTGCGATTGGATGTCGGGGCGATGCGGCGGAACCATCGACGACGCTGCAGGCGTCAGCATCGCTGCCGAAACCAAGTCATTGCTTGAAGTTGCGCAAACCATTTCTTTGTTGTCCACTTTGAATGAACGCGAGCAAGACCCCAATGTGGTGACCTTGTCGACGCTGCACGCGGCCAAAGGTTTGGAGTGGCCACATGTGATGTTGGTTGGCGTCAACGAAGGTTTGCTGCCTTTCAAAATGGACGAAGACAACAAAGAATCCATCAATGCACAAGTGCATGCTGAGGGTCAGCTGAGCAGGCTGCAAGAAGAGCGGCGTTTGATGTATGTGGGCATTACACGCGCACAAAAAACTTTGGCGGTGAGTTGGACCAAGCGTCGCAAGAAAGGGCGTGAAACCATTGCCGCGTTGCCTAGCCGATTTATTCAAGAGATGGCGTTAGACAAAAACACCATCAAAGAAGACCCTCGAGCAAAACTGCGCGCACTGCGTGCAGAGTTTGCGCTCAAAGCGGCAGCTTCTAACGCGAATCAAAAAGACTAAGTCGACGCGCGAACAACCAACTCACTGCTCAGTTGGCGAGATGCTGGTTTGCCGCCTCGCATCACTTCTTGAAGCGACTCGAGCAACGCGCGCGACGCCAAATCAAGCGATTGACGAACGGTGCTGAGCGGTGGAAAGCTGTGGCGAGCTGCGTCAACGTCGTCATAACCCACCACGGCAATGTCGTCGGGCACTTTAAAGCCTCTTGCGTTAAGCACACCCATGGCATTGATGGCAATCAAATCACTGGCCGCAAACAAGCCATCGATTTGAATGCCCTTTTCGCAAAAGGCGTGCATGGCTTGCTGCGCTTCTAGGGGTGTATAGGGTGATTGAATGAACAATTCTGGATGTACGGCAATGCCATTTTTTTGAAGAGCTTGGCAATAGCCATCAAAGCGAAACTTGGCCTCACCCGAATTAAAGTCACCCAAAAAAGCAATGCGGCGACAGCCTTTTTCGATCAAATGTGAAGCAGCTTGGAAGCCCCCACTGAAGTTGTCGCTGCCGACGCTGCAATACAACTGGTCGGGCAACATGGCACCCCAGACCACCAAAGGCACACGCCGTTTGGCCAAGGCATTGAGCTGATCGTGATGGTCCCACTGACCCACCATGACCATGCCCGCCACGCGGCCAGAATCGTAAAGCGCTGCGCATTCGTCCAAATGATTGGCATCGACGCGGGACAGCAGCAAATCGTATTGTGCGGCTGTCATGGCATCGGCCAATTGACCCAACATGGCCAAAAAGAAAGGGTCGGTCAACTGCATGGGCAGATCGGGTCGGTAGGGAATGACCAAGCCCAATGTTCGGTTTTCGCCGCTGCGCAAATTTTTGGCGCCAGCATGAACTGTGTATTGATGCGCTTGCGCTAGAGCCTGAATGCGCTCGCGCGTTTCAGGGCGAATGGCTTCGCTGCCGTTAAGAGCGCGAGAAACAGTGGCTGTTGAGACACCAGCCAATTTGGCAATGTCTGCCATTTGAAGTTTGCGTTTGTCGAGCATGTGAACTTCAATGCCAAGTTAGACGTTGGAGAGGCACAAAAGGCTTGAGAGGTTTCAATTTTGACCCTGCCAAGTTTTCCACAACTGGGCCAAATCAACTGCGGTGACTTCCCCCTGAATGCTGTCCCACATTTTGACAGCCTCTGCTTTTTGACCCGATTTGTGCAAAGCAATACCAGCGTGCAGGCGTGTTTCGGCTTCGCGTCTTAAGCCGCCCATGGCCAATGCTTTGCTGTAGAGAGCCTGAGATTGATCCCATTTTTGTTGAGAGGCATAGACCTTGGCCAAACTGGCCAAGGTATTGGCGTCTTTGGCTGACTTCTCTAGTGCTGGCAAAGTTTTTTCATCCTCTTTGACATCCAATTGAATTTGCTGTCGAAACTTTTGATGATCGGCAGCATCTTTGCCTTTGCCCATGGCGCCAGCTGCATAGGCAAGCTCTACTACTCTGGCTGCTTCAGCAGGCAACCCTGCCTTGAGTGCCAAAGTGGCCATGTCGATGTATTCAGATGTATCGACCAAGTTGCCGGTGACCTCCAAAATGCGGTACAGGTCTAATTCGAAGCGTAGATTGAAATTGGCTTGGCGCACCAAGCGTGCAATTACTTCTGACCAGTAAGCTTTGCTTGGGTAGTTTTGGAGCAATATTTTGAGGGTAGTGTTGTAAGCCTCATTGTCTTTCATTTGGCGCTGACTGAAAGCCAAAAGGCGCAAGTCATTCTCTGGCGTTTTAAGCTTGGCTAATTCATCCAAACGGATTTTTTCTTTGACTTCTTGAACCACCTCGTCATGTCTGTTCAAGACTGACAGCGTTTGAATGAGCACGGGTCGCACAGAAGGGTTGTCGCCCTCTAATTTCAAATAAATTCGTGCCCAATTGACAAGCTTGGGTAAATCTTTGGCCTGTTGGCTTGCGTTTAAAAGAGACTCAATGAGCGGAAGTTTTTGTTCTACAGGCGTGCCCTCGGGCATTTCTTGAATCAAATCTTCTAGGGTGCTTGCCGCCAAAATAAAATTTTTGACCTCCAAGGCTGCAATGGCCAGGGTACGTTGAACGAGCGGTTTTTCGAGCGCGGTGATGCCAGGTATCAAAAGGGTTTGTTGTGCAAGGGCGATGGCAGTTTCTGCTTGACCTGCTCTCAGGGCTTCTTGAGCCGCCTGAAATGATTTGGTGACTTCGGACTGCACGACCACCTGTGCATTGGCACTTTGCGCCAACCCCAGCAACAACATGGCACTGATCCACAAAGTACACAGATTCTTGTGTCTGCTTGTGAACGAATTAAAAAAAGAAAAAATGAGAAGGCTAGAGGGCATGGCTTAGGCTGAAAAATGCGGTGTGAAAACGATGTACAAGTGGCTTGCTGTAATTTTGGTACAAGAAAGTCAGATTTTCCTCTATTTTTGAGTGTTCCGAAAACTTGCACTTTGCAATAGTGAATTTAAAAGTATTCAATTTTGAACGGTTTTATTTCTACAACACTTAGGGTTTTTCCGAAGTGAAACCTGATCTAGTTTTACTACACAATAGCCCTGTGCAATCGTTTACATGAAGTTTCCAAGGGTGGCACACCTCTTTTATTTCTCAATTAAGGTCAAAAGAATGACACAAACAAATCAAAAATTTCGCAAAGTGGAGAGACAACGCGGATTCGCAGTAAGCCCAGTCGCTGCCGGCTGCGCTGTCTTGCTGATCAGCGTTGCAGGCGCAGCGCATGCTCAGCAAGCCAGTGCCGAAGTGGTGGTGACAGGTATTCGCGCATCGATTGAAAGCGCTATTGCAACCAAACGCAATGCGGACGGCATCGTTGAAGCCCTTTCTGCTGAAGACATTGGTAAGTTGCCCGACTCTACTGTTGCTGAATCTGTGTCCCGCTTGCCTGGCGTCACTTCACAGCGCAACAAGTCAACTGGTCGCGCATCATCTGTGAGCGTTCGCGGAATGTCGCCAGACTTCAACGGCGCGTTGCTGAATGGTCGCGAACAAGCGTCGACCGGCGATAGCCGCGGCGTTGAGTTTGATCAATTCCCCGCAGAATTGCTCGGCTCTATCGTGATTCACAAGACGCCAGAAGCTTCTTTGGTTGGCCAAGGTTTGGCTTCCACCATCGATCTGCGCACTGTGCGTCCTTTAGATTTCAGCAAGCGCACACTCTCTGCCAACATTCGCTCACAGCGTTCAGGCATTGACTCTGGCGCAGGCGAAGGCAAAGGCGATCGCCAATCCTTCTCTTACGTTGACCAATTTGCAGACCGCACTTTGGGTATCGCTTTGGGCTTCACCAAGATGAAAGATGCTGGTGCTGAGCAACTTAAGTTCAACACCTGGGGTGGATGGAACATTGATGTCCCTTACCAAGGTAGAAACGTCAAGATTTTTGGCGGCTTTGGCGCAGACACTGAGCAAAGTACTTCTGACCGCGAAGGTTTGATGGCTGTTATTCAGTACAAGCCAAATAAAGACTTTGAAACAGTTTTGGACGTCTTCTCTTCAAAGGGAAAGTTTGGTCTGAAGAAAACGGGTATTGAAGGCGCCACTGGTGACCAAGGTAAATATGACCCAGCAGGTACTTTGACCAATGCTGTGATCAACTCAGCTGGCTTTGCAACCAGCGGCACCATCGATAAGTTCAAGGGCGTGATTCGCAACCACATGGAAGCCGGCGAAGATTCGCTTGATTCTTTTGGTTGGAATACCAAAATGAAGGTTGGCGATTGGCGTGCAACTGCAGACGTTGCGCAGTCAAAAGTTTTCCGTCAAAGCTCTCGCTATGAGACCACTGCTGGCTTGCCTGGCAATGGCAACACCACAGGCAGAACGGACACTTTGTCATGGACTGGCTACAACGGCACCAACTTGGCCGAAACAGTTCTCAAACCAGGTCTGAACTATGCTGACAGAAGTTTGATGAAGTTAACGGACGTTAACGGCTGGGGCGGTGGTCCAAGCTTCCCGCAAGCTGGCTACACAGCCATCCCAACGGTGACCGACCAAGTTGACAACATCAGGTTCTCGGGTCGCAGAAGCGTTGACTATGGTCCCATTTCTTCGGTTGAAATTGGCGCAAACTTTTCTGATCGCAAGAAAGTTCGAACCACTCTTGAAGGTACCCTGTTCCTCAAAGGCACCGACCCTTATGCAGGCGTCGACGTACCAGGCACAGCGACCAATGTTGCTGGCACATCAGGCATTCAAGTTGTTTCATGGGACCCACGTGGCTCATTGGGAACCATCTATGACGTTGCCAGAACAGTCAACAGCGACATCTTGAAAAAAGACTGGTCTGTGAATGAAAAAGTTACCACCTCCTATATCAAAGGTGACTTAGACGGCAAGTTGATGGGCATGGCCTATCGTGGCAATATCGGTGCTCAATTGGTAAATACCAACCAGAGCTCTACAGGCTTCAACATCAACGTTCCTAACTGTAATTCTGTTGCAAGCTGCCCCACCGCCACCATCGGTAACGGCAAGACTTTCAATGATTTCAACCCAAGTTTGAACCTGAATTTTGATGCAGGCAATGATCAAGTCTTGCGTGTTGGTGTTGCCAAAGTTTTGGCTCGCCCCAATATGTCAGACATGCGGGCTAGCATGAACATGAGCTACGACACAAGCAAGAGCATGTACACCGGTGACGGCGGCAACCCAGGCTTAGAGCCTTTCCGTGCAAAGTCATTTGACGTTTCATACGAAAAATACTTCGGCAAAAAAGGTTATGTCAGTGTTGCTGGTTTCTACAAAAACCTCGACACTTACATTCTGAAAACAGCCACACCGTTTGACTTCAAAGGCTTGACACCTGCTGGCTTGACATACCCCACCATGGGCATGTTGACTCGTCCGATGAATGGTCAAGGTGGCGACATCAGCGGCGTTGAATTGGCTGTTAACGTTCCATTCTCCATGTTGGCGCCCATTTTGGACGGCTTTGGTGTGATGGCCAACATGTCAAGCACCTCTAGCAATGTGAGCTTGCCCACCAGCGCATTCAATACGAATGACATTGGCAAGGACAAAATTCCATTGCCAGGTTTGTCTAAAAATGTGACCAACTTGCGCTTGTACTACGAGAAGAGTGGCTTCCAAGTGGCAGTGGCAGGACGTCAGCGTTCAGACTTCTTGGGCGAAATCAGCGACTTCCAAGACAACCGCCAGTTAACCTTCATCAAAGGCGAAACTGTGGTCGACTTGCAAGCCGGTTACGAGTTCCAACAAGGCCCAGCCAAAGGCTTGTCCATCTTGTTCCAAGTAAACAATGCCAGCAACGCCAAGTTCCAACGTTACAGCAACACGCCAGACAACATCGTAGAAACAGTCAAATACGGCAAGATCTACTTGATGGGCGCTACTTACAAGTTCTAATTTGAACTGGTTATTTAACCTTGCTCAAGCCTTGAGGGATTGAGTCAAGTTAAAGTAAAGGGGGGGATTAGTCCTCCCCTTTTTTTTATTCATGGTGTTAAAGATGCAAAACCCTTTAATTCAAAACATTGTCATTGTTGGCGGCGGAACTTCGGGATGGATGACGGCCACCGCTTTGGCCAGCGTGCTGCGCGGCAAGTACAACATCAGGCTGGTGGAGTCGGATGAGATAGGCATTGTGGGTGTGGGCGAAGCCACCATCCCAATGATTCAGCGCTTTAACAAAGTGGCCGGCATTGATGAAAACGAGTTCTTAAAGGCCACCTACGGCACCTTCAAATTGGCCATCGAATTTGTCAATTGGGGCCAAGTGGGCGATCGCTACATGCATGGCTTTGGTGCCATTGGCCAAGACCTTTGGACGGTGCCATTCGATCAGTATTGGCACAAGATGCGCGCCGCTGGCAAAGCCGCCGACTTGGGCGGCTACTCGATTACACGCGCCGCAGCACGCGCCAATAAATTCATGCGCCCCGATTTATCGGTCCCCAACTCGCCTTTGGGTGAAATTGCTTACGCCTACCATTTTGACGCCAATTTGTACTCTAAATATTTGCGCAAACTGTGTGAAGCGCGCGGCGTGATCCGCACAGAAGGCAAAATTGTTCAAGTGTCGCAACGCCCAAGTGATGGTCACGTCGATGCGGTCATTCTTGAAAGCGGTGAAAGAGTTGAAGGTGATTTGTTCATCGACTGTTCTGGCTTTAGAGGCTTGCTGATTGAAGAGACTTTGAAAACAGGTTACGAAGACTGGACGCATTGGTTGCCTTGTGATCGTGCGTTGGCGGTGCCATGCGAATCTGCGCCCAAGTTGTTGCCTTACACACGATCTACAGCGCACCGCGCAGGTTGGCAATGGCGCATTCCATTGCAACATCGCATTGGCAATGGCCATGTGTTTTGCAGCCAGTTCATCAGCGAAGACGAAGCAGCAGCCACCCTTTTATCCAACTTGGATGGCAAGCCTTTGGCCGATCCACGTTTGATCAAGTTCAACACGGGCATGCGCAAAAAAGCTTGGAACAAAAACGTGATTGCCATTGGCCTCTCAAGCGGCTTCTTGGAACCACTCGAATCCACCAGCATTCATTTGATTCAAGCCGCCGTGGCTCAATTGATTGATTTCTTCCCTGACCAGGGTTTCAGTCAGCTTGACATTGACACCTACAACGCACAGACTCTGAGTTTTGGAAGGCCTGTGCAAACATGCAAGTGCCTGATTCACTCCAAGAAAAAATTGCCTTGTATCAAACGCATGGTCGCATTTTCAGATTCAACGAAGAATTGTTCTCTCAAGTTGCCTGGCTGCAGGTCATGGAGGGCCAAAACTTGAAGCCAACACATTACAACCCTTTGGTTGACTTGCAAGAAGAAGGCAGCATTCAAGAGTACTTGGACAGTGTGCGCAGCGTGATCGACCAGTGCGTTCAGTTCATGCCCGATCATGCCGATTACATTGCAAAGAACTGCGCTGCACCGGCCATGTGATTTGACTCCCTGACTACTTAGCTTGAGGACGGGTTCCCCATAGCCAACCGCTCAAGGGCTCAATGGTGACGGTCATTTCTTGGCCATGAATACTCA
>CAXNGF010000028.1:0-12444 GCA_964201905.1 Limnohabitans sp.
GGTATGACATGAAAAAAGCCAGTGTGGGAGCACACTGGCTTTGCATCGATTTGAGTTGCGCAATCAGCGCAATGTCAGTATCAGTTTTTGTGCAAATCTGCGTTCAGGCTGCCCCAGCTTTCAGTGCGAGGAATGGCCTGCACTGCGCCTGATTGTGAATCGCGGCGGAACAAAATGCCATTGCGGCCAGACAACTCGCGCGCCTTGACCACGCTGCCATCGGGCATTTTGACGCGCGTACCGCCAGTGATGTAGCAACCGGCTTCCACCACGCAATCGTCACCCAATGAAATGCCAATGCCAGAGTTGGCTCCCAGCAAACAACGCTTGCCGATAGAGATGACTTCTTTGCCACCGCCCGACAAAGTGCCCATGATTGAGGCGCCGCCGCCCACATCGCTTTGATCGTCGACCAACACGCCCGCACTGATGCGGCCTTCAACCATCGACGCGCCCAAGGTGCCTGCGTTGAAGTTGCAAAAACCTTCGTGCATGACGGTGGTGCCAGAGGCCAAGTGGGCACCCAAGCGCACGCGGTCGACGTTGGCAATGCGCACACCGGAGGGCACCACGTAGTCGGTCATGTAAGGGAACTTGTCAACGGCCTTCACATCGAACACCACGCGGGCTGCGCGAGCGCGCAGCCGTGCGTCTTGTAGTTGGTCCAAGGGGCAAGGGCCCATGGAGGTCCATGCCACATTGGCCAACATGCCAAAGATACCGGCCAAGTTGGCTTGATGCGGTTTGACCAACCGGTGGCTTAGCAAATGCAAACGCAAAAACACATCGTGCGTGTCCTTGGCCGGCTCTGCCAAAGTGGCAATGCTGGATTTGACGGCCACCACATTGACGCCGCGTAATTGGCAAGGACCAAGTGTTTTGACAAAGGCCTCGCCCAAATGGGTGCGAACATCGGCTTCGCTTAGAACATGACTGCCGCTTTCTTGCACACCTTCGGCCAATTGAGGTGCGGGGAACCAAGTGTCTAACACGGTACCGTCTTGGGCGATGGTTGCTAAGCCGTAGGCGATGGCGCCACTTTGAATCATGGGAGGGGTTTGCATGGGCGGGTCTAAAAAATCAAAAAAGAGATTATCGGGCTTTGTGAGGCAGTTTGTCTTTAGCGCAACTCAGACAAGGCAATCGTTTGTTTTTTCAGCCATTCACCTTGCGTGTTTTGAAAGCCCAGTTGAATTTGCTGCTTAGACCAATCCATTTCAATCAGGCCAAAGTGGTTTTGTGTGATGAGCGCGCCTAAACGGTTGGGGCCATCTTCCTTGGCTTCAGCCCAAGCATGTGTCATGCCGCTAGAGGTCATCTCATACAAGGGATAGCCTTGTGTGCCACTGCTTTTATAGATCGCGCCAATGTGCCGGTCACCGGATAAAAGCACGACACCTTTAGCACCTGTTGTCAGAATGAGTTGTCTTAATTTTTCTTGTTCGCGAGGGAGGTTGCCCCAGCCCTCCCAGCCATGGCCTTCCACAATGACTTGAACACCCGAGACAATCAAGCGTACCTCGGCGGGTATTTTCAATTGCGCTTCAAGCCATTGCCACTGAGCTTCCCCCAGCATGGTTTTCTGCGGGTCGGTATCTGGAACGTACCTTTCTTTGCCCGGTGCATCGCGTTGATCCGTGACGCGCAGCTTGGATCGAAACCATCTTGTGTCCAGCAAAATAACCTGGACGCGCTTTCCGATGGGGCCTAAAACATGAGCGTGGTAAAGGCCTTCACGCGTTCTTCTAGGGTCGTCAACAGGCAGCCGCCAAAAATCAATGAATTCATTTTTAGCCGCTTGTTTGTGAGGGAACTCTGAACCCCCATCGTTCAAGCCCATGTCATGATCGTCCCAAATGGCCACGTGAGGCACGCCCTGAAGCAAGGCGGCATAGCCGGGCTGAGCGGCTTGGGCTGCATAGGCATTCTTTAAGTTTTGCAAAGCCCAAGGCTGGCGGCTGGCGTAGACGTTGTCGCCGCCAAAAATAAACAGATCGGGCTTGGCGCTCAGGATCGATTGCCAAATGGGCTGAGCTTTGTTTTGATCAATGCAAGACCCGAAAATGACCTTTTGGACTTCGGTGGGCCAGGCGGGCAGGCCATTGTTTTTTTCAGCGACCTTGGCAGTGTTGACTTGCGCAAAAGCGCCAAGGCCAGCAAGCAGGCTGCTGTAGGCGCCGATCTTCAACAGTTGACGACGGTCCAATTGTGTTCTCCAGTCATAAAAAAGAAATGGCCTTCGATGCGCTGCGGGTCATTAGGCCTTGGCAGACCTCGGAAAACACAACACAAAGTAGACACAGCGGCTATTTTATGACCAGCAAGTTCAAAATCTTGGATCGGTCGCTAAAATGCCGCTATGACTGCAACCGTTGAGCCCCTCAAAAAGTCTTTCAAAGCCCAAATGCTAGAGGCCAGAGAGCAAGCGATTACAGCGTCGGTCAATCGACTTTTGTCTGAAAAAGGCTTTGACGCCATGACGGTGGATGAGGTTGCGGCGGAAGTCGGTATTGCCAAGGCAAGCCTTTACAAGCACTTCAACAGCAAGGAAGAGTTGGCTTGCGCCGCCATGGTGCAGGCCATGCAAAAAGCACAAGCCTTTTTAGAAGATCTCAATGCCCAATCTGCGGTTCACACGGGTGCAGAATCACAAGGCCCGCTTGGGCGAGTGGCCCTGCACAAACTCAAAGCTACCACGCGTTGGACCTTGCAAGTGAAACTGGCAGGGCAAATGCCAACCTTGCCCAGCCACAACTCTAGTTTGCGCGCGAGTCTCATGGCCAGTCGCCCCTACATGGATGGGCTGATGAAAGTGAGCGACATGCTCGGCGCTTGGATTGTTCAAGCGCAGAAAGAGGGCGACATCAACCCGGCCTTGCCGCCGATTGCGGTGCTTTATACCTTGTATGCACGTGCCTGTGATCCGGTGGTGGAGTTTCTGAAAATGAGCGAACTTCACAGCAATGAAGAAATCATTGAGATGGTCATGACCACCTGTTTTGATGGTTTGATGGTCAGAAAAAACTGATTGCAAACTAGTCCGCAACACGCACTAATTTTTGTGGATCAAACTTAATTTGTTCGTTCTTGCGAGCATAGCCAAAGGGGTTGGCAAGCACACGACAACCGTGGTGAACATAATCTTGCGCGCAATGCAAATGGCCGTGCAACCACACACTGGCCTTGGGCATCAAGTGATCAAGCGCGTTGCAAAAACCGGCGGTGCCAGGTGTCAGACCATAACGTGGATCGGCACTTCTCAAGCTTGGTGCGAAGTGCGTGATCACCACTGTGGGCCCTTCAAAACTTTCTGATAAGGCGTTGGTCAACCAGGCTTGATCGGTTTGCGCTTTGGCCCTCACGGCCGCTGACAAAAAGGGCTCTCCATTCAAAGTGGTACCTGTTTTGCGCAAGTAAAAATCAGCGGCACGTTCTGCTTTCTGGCGTGCTTGAAGTTGTTGCGTGATGGGCCCACTTAGTGGGACCAAAGCTTCAAAATCACTCCACAAGGTGCAGCCGATCAGGCGCACGCCCTTCATCACAACAACCCGCTGATGCAAGAAAGTGATTTCCAGCCGCTGGCACGTTTCGCGCAGTCGTGCATCGGCTTCTTCAAAAGGCAAGCCATCGTACTCATGATTGCCGGGCACAAAAAAAACAGGAACAGGCCATGCCGCCAAATCTTTGCGAGGCGAAAAGCGAGCCAAACCAAAGTCCTTGTCGTGTTGATCAATCAACATCGAGCCGGTTTGGTAAGAGCCAATGTCACCTGCCAAGATCAGCGCATCGGCCAATGGCGAGATCTTTGGCACAAAATGCGGATGCGTTTCAAGATGCAAATCAGAAAGCAATTGAATGTTCATGTGGGTCTTGCACTTTTGAAAACTTCTTGCGCAATATCGATCAGCTGCCCCCTCAACCAAATATGTTCGCTTAGCGCATGCTTGCGTCTGTGCCAAACAGCATCGACATGCAAGGTGGGAACTTTGAAAGGCAATTCGCACATGAACAGCTCATTGGCAATGCCTGTGGTGGGCACAAAATGTTTGGGTAGCACAGTGAGCATGTCTGAATTCACAACCACACGGCCCGCCGTGAAAAACTGGTTCACCGTCATCACCACACGGCGTTGTTTGCCAATCGATGCCAAAGCCTCATCGATAAACCCATAAGGGCGCCCCGAAAAACTCACCAGCAAATGCCGGGCATTGCAAAACTCTGCCAAGCTGATGTTCTTTTGCGCCAATGGGTGGTGGCGCCTCATCACGCAGACATATTCACCGTCATACAAGCGCTGATGCGCGAACGCAACCGCCTCGCCTGATTGTGCTTTCGCCGTGAGGTCAGCCAAGACGGCTGGAAAATAACCCAAAGCCAAATCGGCGATGCCGTCGTTCAGCATGTTTCTAGGATCGCGTGTGGTCAGGGGCAAAACGCGAATTGACACATTGGGTGCCTGTTTTTCAAGCGCCTGACCCAAATCTCCCATCAACTCTGCAGCCGTGGCGTCGGCCATGGCCAAGACAAAAGAATTGCGAGCTTCGCTCGGAATAAACGGTTGAGGTACCAAGGCCGTTTGCAATTGGTCCAAGGCGGCTCTGACGTTAGGCCAAAGAAGCAATGCAAAGGGTGTGGGCGTGATGCCTTGACCATCACGGCGGACCAGGTCATCGCCTAATGTTTCGCGAAGGCGTCGAAGAGCATTGCTCACGGCGGGTTGCGTGATGGACAAATTGCGCGCGGCTTTGGTCAAGCTCTTTTCCGCCATGACTTCGTCAAAGACCCGAAGTAAATTCAGGTCCAAGGTTCGGAAATTGGTTTGAACAGCCTCAATCATTACTGTTGTGAATGACGTACATCATAAATATAAAGTTGAACAACACTAGAGTAAACCCTATGATTCGCTCATGGTCAAGCAAAAAGTGGGTTTTTACCCAAAGCTTAGGCCTCAATGTATTAGCTTTATGAACGAGGAAATCAAAATGAACCGCAATTCTGTGCACTTAGATTACCCCCTGACACACCCTGGTGTCGAGCGTGCCGAGCAAGTCGTTGCCAATTTCAAACGCTGGAGTGACAGCTTCAGCCCAACTCACACTTTGGCCGCCATGCTCTTGGCCGCCATTGTGGCCGCCTTTGTGGTGGTGGCCGATCAGATGATGGACACATGGGCCGACGGACACTTGCTTGCAGCTTGGGTAGCTCTTTGGGCGGTGGCATTTGCTGCTGTTGGCTTGTTTGCAGGTGTCTCCAAAACACTGGCCATGCAAATGAAGCAGGGCTTGAACGTCTGGTCAGCACGCATTGCACAACGCCGATCAGATGAGCGTTTGTGGGCCATTGCAAAAATGGATGCCCGTCTGATGTCGGAATTGCAAACCGCAATGAGCCGAAGCGACGAAGAAGAACTGTTGGGTGAAAGCAGCACCCAACGCAGAGTTGCCCGGATGTTACAAAATCGTCAATACTACATTTGAGCTGGCGCGTGCCGCTACTGTCCTCAAAGACACTGAAGTTTGAATTTTCAAACAGCCTCTTAGGGAGGCTTTTTGTTGCTTAGCGTTAGATCAAGACGGCTCTTGGTTGCTAGCGGCTTGCTTTTGAGAGGCTAAATAAATGCCCGGCAAAATGAAGGCAGCACCCACCGCATGGTGCCAACCTAAGGTCTCGCCCAAGAACAACCAAGCCACCAAACCACCGTACAAAGGCCCAAGGTAAAGGCTTGCTGCCACCCGGCTAGCGCCCAGAGTCTTTTGACAAAAACCATAAGCCCAGTAAGCGCCCACACCTGGGAAAACCGCTGCAACAAAGACAAGCAGGCTGGCGTTGAAGCTCCAGACTGCATGTTGCGTGGCAAACCACTCAGTTAGCGCAAAGGGCAGCAAGACCAAACTGCCGCCCAAGCAGGTGGCCGCCAATCTTGCGGTTGAACTTAAGGGGCTAGACCATTTTTTAAGCAGCAATGCATAGGCCGCCCAGGCCATCATGGCAATCACCACGAGCCCATCACCCAAGACCCAAATGACGTGAGAGAGGGCGGCCCACTGGCCTTGGACTACCACATGCAAAACGCCAAGCAAAGCAATGCCAACGCCCAAAGACTGCTTCCAAGAAAATGACTCTTTCAGTCCGATCACTGCCCCAAGTGTGATTAAGACGGGCGAGGCGGCGTAGATCAGGGCGATGTTGATGGCGGTGGTTGTTTCTGCGGCCCAGTAAACCCAAGCGCCGCAAATGAGCATTCCTAATCCACCAAGGACTAAATATTGTCGCCATGCATTGAATGTGCTGTGACGCTCTTGCCAAAGCTCATGGCGTGCAATCAACGCCAAAATAATGCCGGCCAAAAACCAACGCCCCAAGGCCAAGACATGTGGGCTGATGATGCCAGGGGCGGTTTTGGCGACGATGTAGTTCACCGACCACAAGGCCGGTGTTACCCAAATTAAAACTTGCGCCAGCTTTTGGCGCGAGGCAGCGCTTGTCAGACAGCCGCTAAGCGCTGGGCCAACGCCGCTTTGGTGTCTAGCAAAGCTTTGGGCATGTTGTAGGCCAACTGCTCAAAGTGCGTGTTGTGCAATTGCAATTCTTGTTGCCATGCCGCTTTGTCAATGCTGGTGACGATCTTGAATTGATCGGCTGTGAAGTTCAAACCTGTCCAATTCAACTCAGAATAGGTTGGGGTAACACCAAAAATGGTTTCTTGACCTTGGGCCTGACCTTCCAGGCGATCGATCATCCATTTCAAGACGCGCATGTTGTCGCCATAACCCGGCCACACAAATTTGCCTGCTTCATCTTTGCGGAACCAGTTGACGCAGTAGATGCTGGGCAACTTGTGGCCGCCGGCTTGCACCTTGGCGCCCACATCTAGCCAGTGTTGGAAGTAGTCGCTCATGTTGTAACCACAGAAGGGCAACATGGCAAATGGATCGCGGCGAACCACGCCTTGCGCGCCAAAGGCGGCCGCTGTGGTTTCAGAGCCCATGGTGGCGGCCATGTAAACGCCTTCTGTCCAATTGCGTGCTTCTGTGACCAAAGGCACGGTGGTAGAGCGGCGGCCGCCAAAGATAAATGCATCGATGGACACGCCAGCTGCATCGTCCCAAGCTGGGTCGAGCGCGGGATTGTTGATGGCAGATACGGTGAAGCGTGCATTGGCATGAGCTGCTTTGGCACCCGTGTCTTTGGCAATCTGGGGTGTCCAGTCTTTGCCTTGCCAGTCGATCAGATGATCTGGCAACTTGCCAGTGTCTTTCTCCATGCCTTCCCACCAAACGTCGCCGTCATCGGTCAAAGCCACATTGGTGAAAATAACGTTCTTGTCCAAACTGGCCATGCAGTTGGGGTTGGTGTGGTGGTTGGTACCAGGGGCCACGCCAAAGTAACCTGCTTCAGGATTGATGGCCATCATCTTGCCGTTGGCTTGGGGTTTGATCCAAGCGATGTCGTCGCCAATGGTGGTGACCTTCCAGCCACTAAAGCCTTCAGGTGGTACCAGCATGGAGAAGTTGGTTTTGCCGCAAGCGCTGGGGAAAGCCGCAGCCACATGGTATTTTTTGCCTGCAGGATTGGTCACGCCCAAAATGAGCATGTGCTCTGCCAACCAACCTTGTTCGCGGCCCATGCTGGATGCGATGCGCAAGGCCAAACACTTTTTGCCGAGCAAGGCGTTGCCACCGTAGCCTGAACCATAAGACCAAATCTCGCGTGTTTCTGGATAGTGAACGATGTACTTCACGGCGGGGTTGCACGGCCAAGAAGTGGCGTCTTTGGCGCCATTGACCAGTGGTGCGCCTACGGTGTGCAGGCAGGGTACAAACTCACCATCGGTACCAATCACATCAAAGACGGCTTTGCCCATGCGTGTCATCAGCTTTTGGTTCACTGCCACATAGGCGCTGTCGGTGAGTTCAATGCCAATGTGGGCAATGTGTGAGCCCAAGGGACCCATTGAAAACGGAACCACATAAAGCGTACGGCCTTGCATACAACCATCAAACAATGGGTTCAATGTTTGACGCATTTCGGCGGGTGCCATCCAATTGTTGGTGGGGCCGGCGTGCTCTTTCTTTTCAGAGCAGATGTAGGTGCGGTCTTCCACCCGCGCCACATCGGAGGGATCAGAGCAAGCCAAGAAACTGCCTGGGCGCTTGGCGGGGTTGAGCTTTTTGAAGGTGCCGTTGTCTACCAAGAGTTGACAGAGGTGGTCGTACTCTTCCTCTGAGCCATCGCACCAATACACATTGGCGGGCTTGCAAAGGGCCGCCATTTCGGCCACCCAAGCAATCAGCTTTGGGTTTTTGACATAGGCAGGGGTGTTCAGGTTCAAGCCCTGCATCACGGGTGAGTTCATGGGAATAGCTCCAAAGTTTTAAAATCGTTTTTTGAAAAGGACACCGATTGCTTCAAGTGCTTCGACATTGACCTTTTCAAAAAACGACAAACGGGCTCGTAACCGGCCCGTAACCAAGTCCTGAATTTTAAAGACGATGGCATGGAAAGGGTTGTGAAATTATTTAAATCCCTCCAAAATGTATGCAAAACTTGCATAACCTCGATTTGGATGAAGGGCGCTTTGTTTTTTTTGGAAAAAAAACCCGCCTGCAAGTGCGGCGGGTTGTATTGGAGGCAGCTTAGGGCTAAGCCAGGGCTGCTTTGGCTTTAGGCCATGAAGATGGCAATGAAAGCCAGTAAGAAAATCAGAACTGCGCCAACGACGGGAATCACAACAGGGATGTGTTTAACGACAGCTTCAACAGGATCTTGAGATTCGTGTGAATCGTGGTGTGCGGACATGAAAAAAACCTTAATTAGTTTAGCCAGCTATTTTAGCTGAACTCTGCACACCTGCAAGACTTCTTGACCGTAGGCTTCGAGCTTTTTGGCGCCAATGCCACTGATGCCATTCAAGTCGGGGAGGTTTTGAGGATCGGCGCTGGCGATCAAGGCCAAGGTGGCGTCATGAAAAATGACATAAGCCGGCAGGTTGTGCTCTTTGGCGACCTCTGAGCGCCAGGCTTTCAAGTTGATGTACCTGACCAATGCATCTTGACTCAAGTTGGCCGCTGCGGGGCTGGGTGCTTGTGTCTTGCGGCTTCGTTTTTCAGCTTTCTGACTGACGGATTCTCGGAGAAGCACATTGACATCGCCGCGCAAGACAGCTCTTGAGCCCTCCGTCAATTGGAGGGTGTTGAAAACTTGGCCCTGCACATTTAAAGCGCCCATGGCGATGAGTTGTCTTAAAACGCCTCGCAATTGCGCTTCACTGAAATTGGCCCCGAGGCCAAAAGTGCTTAACTTCGAATGCCCATATTGGGAGACTTTTTCGGTTGCTTTGCCGCGCAAGATGTCCATGATGTGGCCAGAGCCAAACGCAAAGCCACTGTGTTGTTCGGCACGAAACACCGTAGAAAGTAATTTTCGTGCGGCATCGGTGCCATCCCAAACAGCGGGCGGATTTAAACAGTTGTCGCAGTTACCGCAAGGCTCACTGGCTTCATCGAAATAAGACAAAAGCCGAACACGTCGACAGTCTGTGGCCTCTGCCAGCGCCAACAAGGCGTCCAACTTACCGCGCATGACTTGTTTGAAGTTTTCTTCAGCAGGGCTTTCATCAATCATGCGCCTTTGGTTAACGACATCTTGCAGCCCGTAGGCCATCCACGCATTGGCGCGCAAGCCATCGCGCCCAGCGCGGCCTGTTTCTTGGTAATAACCTTCGATGTTTTTAGGCATGTCCAGATGCGCAACAAAACGAACATCGGGTTTGTCAATGCCCATGCCAAAAGCAATCGTGGCCACCATGACAACGCCTTCATCTCGCAAAAAGCGATCTTGATGCTTCTGCCGAATGGCGGCGTCTAAGCCTGCGTGGTAGGGCAATGCATCTATGCCTGTTTGGGCCAACATTTCAGCCACTTCTTCAACGCGTTTGCGCGATTGACAATAGACCACACCGGCCTCACCCTCATGCTCGCGTTCTATGAAACGAAGGAGCTGCGCCGAGGCATCCTTTTTTTCAACAATGGTGTAACGAATGTTGGGACGATCAAAGCTGCTGATGAAAAGTCGGGCGTCTTCAAGTTGAAGTCGCTCAATGATGTCGGCACGCGTCAGAGCATCAGCGGTGGCCGTCAAGGCAACTCTGGGCACACCCCGAAAACGCTCGTGCAACACGGTAAGGCTGCGGTACTCAGGACGAAAATCGTGGCCCCATTGGCTGACGCAATGGGCTTCATCGATGGCAAATAGACTTAACAAACCCTGCGCATACAGGGAATCCAACAGCGCTAAAAATCGAGGCGTGTTGATGCGCTCAGGTGCTGCATAGAGCAAGGTGACCTCACCCCGCCGAAGACGCAGCTCAATGCTTTGGGTTGCCTCGGGGGTGAGCGTGGAATTTAAGAAGGCAGCACTGACACCCGCCTCATGCAAAGCGCCCACTTGGTCGTGCATGAGTGCAATGAGGGGGGACACCACAATGGCGATGCCAAGCCCAGCGCCTTGCCTGGCAATAGCCGGTATTTGGTAACACAAGCTTTTGCCACCGCCTGTGGGCATGAGCACCAAGGCGTCTTTGCCGCTAGTGACGTGCTCGATGATGTCTTGCTGCGGCCCTCTGAAAGACTCATAGCCAAAAACCTCGCTGAGGATCCTCAGAATGTGGGTCGGTGGATTCAGAACGGCGGAGGTAGGCACGGGGGCTATTGTCCACCATGTCAAACGCTTTTTTTCATTGAGTTTCATTGCTAAGGCAATGTATGCAGACTCAAAGTGGCGAATCGTTTTTCAGGGGCCCAATTTAGAGGCAATGCCGGAATCCATTAATTGGGTGAAGGCCTAAACCTGAAGAATTTTCATGAGCCTGTTTGATTTTCTACAATAGGGGGATGAAACCTCTGAACTACACCCGCGCCCAAGCCTTGCCAGCCATTCTGGAAAAACGCATCGCCATTCTCGATGGCGCTATGGGCACCATGATTCAGCGCTTCAAATTGAGCGAGGCCGATTACCGCGGAGAACGGTTTAAAGACTTCCCCAAAGACATCAAGGGCAACAACGAATTGCTTAGCCTGACCCGGCCCGATGTGATTCGCGATATTCATGAAGGCTATTTGGCGGCTGGCGCTGACATGATTGAAACCAACACCTTTGGCGCGACCACCATTGCGCAAGCCGACTATGACATGGCCGAATTGGCCATAGAAATGAACCAAGCTTCGGCCGCATTGGCACGTGCAGCATGCGATAAGTTTTCTACCCCCGACAAACCACGTTATGCCGTGGGCGCCCTGGGCCCAACCCCCAAGACCGCCAGCATCAGCCCCGACGTCAACGACCCCGGCGCGCGCAATGTAGATTTTGAAACTTTGCGCAAAGCCTATTTCGAACAAACGCAAGCCTTGGTGGAGGGCGGTGTCGACGTGTTGTTGGTGGAAACCATCTTTGACACACTCAACGCCAAAGCCGCGCTGTTTGCCATCGAGGAATATTTTGAGAGCAGCGGCCAGCGCTTGCCCCTCATCATCAGTGGCACTGTGACCGATGCTTCTGGCCGCATCTTGAGCGGTCAAACCGTCACAGCGTTTTGGCACAGCGTGCGCCATGCACGCCCTTTGGCCATTGGCTTGAATTGCGCGCTGGGGGCCACCTTGATGCGCCCCTACATTCAAGAGTTGGCCAAAGTGGCGGGCGACACCTTCATCAGCTGCGACCCCAACGCCGGCTTGCCCAACCCCATGAGCGACACCGGCTTTGATGAAACGCCTGAGGTCACGAGCCGTTTGTTGCATGAGTTTGCAGCGGAGGGCTTGGTGAACATTGTGGGTGGCTGTTGCGGGACTACGCCAGATCACATTGGCGCCATTCAAAAGGCTGTCGGGCCCCTTGCGCCAAGGGGATTGCATGTTGGGGCGTTTTACAAAGAAGCCGCGTGAACAAACTGATTTAGCTGGTTAAAATACACGCATCCCCAAGGAGCGTTGCAGCCCGCCAGCCATTTTGGCCGCGGGTCAGGCTTGGGGTTTTATGCGGGGCTTGACCCCCTTCTTATTGCAAACCACGCTCACCTGCGATCCAAGGGGTGAGTTTTGTTTTCTGCTGATGTCTCTCCATTAAAACTGTCTGGTCTTGAACCCGTGCAAATTGGCACGGACTCTTTGTTTGTGAACATTGGTGAGCGCACCAATGTCACAGGCTCGAAGGCCTTTGCCCGCATGATTTTGAACGGCGAGTACGAGCAAGCCTTAGCCGTTGCCCGTCAGCAAGTTGAGAACGGCGCGCAGATCATTGACATCAACATGGACGAAGCCATGTTGGACAGCCAAGCGGCCATGGTTCGATTCTTGAATCTAATTGCTTCTGAGCCCGACATTTCCCGCGTGCCCATCATGATCGACTCCTCCAAGTGGAGCGTCATTGAAGCAGGTTTGCGCTGTATCC
>CAXNGF010000029.1:0-12351 GCA_964201905.1 Limnohabitans sp.
GGGCGGCATTGCAGTGAACACTTTAGGTCACAACCACCCCGAGTTGGTGCCCGCCCTGCAAGATCAACTCAGCCAAATCATTCACAGTTGCAACTACTACAATGTGCCCAACCAAGAAAAGTTGGCAGCCAAGCTGGTTGAGTTGTCCGGTATGACCAATGTATTTTTTTGCTGCACAGGCTTAGAGGCCAATGAGGCCGCCATCAAATTAGCCCGCAAGTTTGGGCATGACAAGGGCATCGACAATCCGGTCATCGTGGTTTATGAAAAAGCATTTCACGGACGCAGCATTGCCACCTTGAGTGCCACAGGCAACACCAAAATTCAGCAGGGTTTTGGGCCCATGGTTGAAGGTTTCTTGCGGGTTCCCTTGAATGACATTGCGGCTTTGAAAAAGGCCACTGAAAACAACCCCAACGTGGTCGCTGTGTTTTTTGAAACCATTCAAGGCGAAGGCGGCGTGAACCCCATGCAGTTAGACTATCTCCGCGATGTTCGTGCGCTTTGCGACGAAAAAGATTGGCTCATGATGATTGACGAAGTTCAATGCGGCATGGGCAGAACTGGCAAATGGTTTGCCCACCAATGGGCAGGCATCAAGGCCGATGTCATGCCTTTGGCAAAGGGCCTAGGTTCTGGTGTTCCCATTGCAGCGGTCGTTGCAGGGCCCAAGGCCGCCAACATCTTTCAACCTGGAAATCACGGTACCACTTTTGGCGGCAACCCACTGGCCATGCGTGCCGGCGTTGAAACCATTCGCATCATGGAAAAGGACGGCTTGCTAGACAATGCGGCTCGCGTAGGCGCGCACCTGAAAGCCAGACTGGAAAAAGGTCTTGATGGCGCAAAAGGTATCAAAGAAATTCGGGGCCAAGGTTTGATGCTTGGCATTGAATTGGACAAATCCTGCGGCGCTCTCACTTTGCGAGCAGCTGAAGCTGGCTTGTTGATCAGCGTCACGGCAGACAGTGTTGTTCGAATTGTGCCCCCCCTCATCATGACTCAAGCTGAGGCCGATGAGGTGGCCGATATTTTGCTGCCGCTCATCCACACATTTCTGTCGGAGTCATCTTAATGGTCACTCTGGCACCCACCATGCCGCCACGGCATTATTTGCAATTCACAGATTTAAGCGCTGAGGAATATGCGCATGTTTTCAAGCGTGCATCGTTCATCAAAGCCAAGTTCAAGGCCTACGAAAAATACCAACCACTCACAGACCGCACCTTGGCCATGATTTTTGAGAAGGCTTCCACTCGAACACGCGTGAGCTTCGAAGCGGGCATGTACCAACTGGGCGGGTCGGTCGTGCACCTCACCACAGGCGACAGCCAACTGGGGCGAGCAGAACCCATTGAGGACAGCGCCAGGGTGATCAGTCGCATGGTCGATCTGGTCATGATTCGCACCTATGGACAAGACAAGATTGAAAAGTTTGCACAACACTCACGCGTGCCCGTGATCAATGGACTGACCAATGAGTTTCACCCTTGCCAAATCTTGGCAGATATCTTCACCTTCATCGAACACCGAGGCTCTATTCAAGGCAAAACAGTGGCTTGGGTAGGTGATGGCAACAACATGGCCAACACATGGCTGCAGGCTGCCGACTTGCTGGGCTTCAAGGTCAACCTCAGCACGCCCAGCGGTTACGAAGTTGACCCTGCGGTTATCGGCGTTAGAAGTGCTGCCAGTACGCAATTCTTCAAAGACCCGATGCAAGCTTGTGAAGGTGCTGATTTGGTCACAACCGATGTGTGGACCAGCATGGGCTATGAAGCAGAAAACGACGCACGCAAAAAAGCTTTTACCGATTGGTGTGTCGATGAGGACATGATGAAAGTGGCTAAGCCCGATGCACTTTTCATGCATTGCCTGCCTGCTCACCGAGGCGAAGAGGTCAGCGCAGAAGTCATTGATGGGCCTCAGTCTGTGGTGTGGGAAGAAGCTGAGAATCGAATGCATGCGCAAAAAGCATTGATGGAATTTTTACTGCTGGGGAAAGTCTAAGTCAGGGCCCTGCATAAAGCCAAGGGACATCCATCAAGGATTCGCCCATCAGTTTCATGGCCACATTCCGCCCCCACCGCAGAGGCCCTTGAAGGTGAAAAATCTGACCGTTGCGAATTGATCGTTGCTGAACTCGGGCGTTACGAGCCCAACGAGCTTGGGCGTACATTTGCAAGCGGTCTGGCACTGCCAAATCTGCTCTGACCCAACATCTGGCCAATTCAGCAGCATCCTCAATGGCCATCCCTGCACCTTGCGCCAAGAACGGCCGCATAGGATGCGCTGCATCACCCAACAAAGCGATTCGACCTTTCGCCATTTCATGGGGGCCTTTTAAAGGAAGGCGATCACAAAGTGGCCACAGGCGCCAAGCAGGTACTGTTGCCAGAATGTTTCGAAGGTCTGAGTGAATGGGCCCCATGGCCCTTTCTAATTCTTCTTTGTTGCCTGCGTTGTCCCAGTCATCTAAATTCGCTGGTGGCCGACCTTGGACGATCACCACCAAGTTCAAAAAATCACCACATTTGACGGGATACGAAACCACATGAACTTTGGGTCCTACCCAAACATTCACATCTTGTTGTCGCAACTTTTCTGGTATAAATTGCATAGGCACAAGGGCTCGATAGGCGAGCAAGCCCGTCAACCTAGGTGCTGTGGGTGGCAACACGAACTGACGCGTTGCACTCCAAAGACCATCGGCCCCCACAATGGCGGCGGCTTTATCAAATTCGTCAACTCCCACCGGCAAGTTCGCGCCAATTGTCTTGATGCCGTCCTCCTCCTGCTGAATGGCATCAACTTCTGAATGAAAACGCAATTCAGCGAGGCCCGAGCGCATGACTTTTTGCAGCAACACACGATGCAAGTCAGCACGGTGAACGGTGACATAAGGTGCACCATATGTCTCTAGGCATCGCTGTCCTAAACGAAGTGATCCAATGACTTGCCCAGTTTGGGTGTCTTTGGCCTCTAGATTGCGTGGCGCAAACCCAATGACCTTGAGGTCTTCAGCCAATCCCCAAGCATGCAAAGTGCGCATCACATTGGGGCCCATTTGAATACCAGCCCCTATTTCCGAAAACGCTGCAGCGCGCTCAAGCACCAGCGGCTTGGCACCAGCTTGGCCACATGCCAATGCCGCAGCCAGCCCACCAATTCCACCACCCACAATGATCATCGTATTTTCCACAAGCTTGATTTTGCAACGATCTGATTGCACAAACTCTGTGTCTCATCAAAAAAGCCCAAAAGACCGAAATCTTTTGGGCTTGCGCTGGAGGTTTGGCTCGCAGTTTTAGGCTGCAACACCCTTGGCTACTTCTGCGTACTCTTCAATCTTGTCAAAGTTCATGTACTTGTAGATCTGACTTCCGTCTTTGTTGATTTCAGCCATGCTTGATTGGTACTCTTCAGCGGTAGGAATGCGACCCAACTTAGAACTGATGGCGGCAATCTCAGAGGAAGCCAAATACACATTGGTGTTTTTACCCAAACGGTTGGGGAAATTACGTGTTGAAGTAGACACAACCGTAGCGCCCTCGCGCACTTGGGCTTGATTGCCCATGCACAAAGAGCAGCCTGGCATTTCGGTGCGTGCGCCCGCAGCGCCAAACACCCCGTAGTGACCCTCTTTGGTCAACTCGGCAGCGTCCATTTTGGTGGGTGGCGCAATCCACAACTTCACGGGAATGTCACGACGACCTTCAAGCAGCTTAGAAGCTGCGCGGAAGTGACCAATGTTGGTCATGCAAGAACCAATGAAGACTTCGTCAATCTTGGTGCCCGCCACATCTGACAACAACTTGGCGTCATCTGGATCGTTAGGGCAGCACAAGACAGGCTCTTTCAGCTGGTCCATGTCGATGTCTAGCACATGGGCATACTCGGCATTGGCATCGGCCTCGAGCAAGTGAGGGTTGGCCAACCAAGCTTCAACTGCTTTGATGCGGCGCTCAAGTGCACGCTTGTCGTTGTAACCCTGAGCAATCATGTTCTTCATCAGAACCAAATTGGAGGTCAAGTACTCTTTCACTGGCTCGGGGTTGAGCTTCACAGTGCAGCCAGCTGCAGAACGCTCAGCTGATGCGTCTGACAATTCAAAGGCTTGCTCCACTTTCAAATCAGGTAAACCTTCGATTTCTAAAATACGACCAGAGAACTCATTGATCTTGCCGGACTTGGCAACGGTCAACAAGCCCGCTTTGATGGCGTAATAGGGAATGGCATGCACCAAATCGCGCAAAGTGATACCAGGCTGCATCTTGCCTTTGAAACGAACCAGAATAGATTCAGGCATGTCCAAAGGCATGACACCTGTGGCCGCACCGAAGGCGACCAAACCAGAGCCCGCAGGGAAAGAAATACCAATTGGGAAACGCGTGTGGGAGTCGCCGCCTGTGCCCACTGTGTCGGGCAACAACAAACGATTTAACCAACTGTGAATAATGCCATCACCTGGGCGCAATGAAACGCCACCTCGGTTGCTCATAAAGGCTGGCAACTCGTGGTGCATTTTGACATCGACGGGCTTTGGATAAGCCGCCGTGTGGCAGAACGATTGCATCACCATGTCGGCACTGAAGCCCAAACAAGCCAAGTCTTTCAACTCGTCGCGGGTCATGGTGCCAGTGGTGTCTTGTGAACCCACGGTGGTCATCTTGGGTTCGCAATAGGTGCCAGGTCGAACGCCCTGACCTTCTGGCAAGCCGCATGCACGGCCCACCATTTTTTGCGCCACCGTAAAGCCTGCTTGGGTCGAAGTTGGTACTTTGGGCAAACGAAACAAGGTGGAGGTGGGCAAACCCAAAAATTCGCGCGCCTTGACTGTCAATGAACGGCCAATGATCAAATTGATGCGGCCGCCTGCGCGAACTTCATCAAACAACATGTCGCTGCGAAGCTGAAACTCAGTAAGCAGTGCACCGTTCTTCATGATCTTGCCTTCATAAGGCAACACATCAATCACATCGCCCATTGCCAACTTGGAAACATCCACTTCAATGGGCAATGCACCTGAATCTTCTTGGGTATTGAAAAAGATGGGGGCAATTTTGGCACCCAATGTCACGCCACCAAAACGCTTGTTAGGCACAAAAGGGATGTCTTCACCAAAACCCCAGATGATGCTGTTGGTGGCAGATTTGCGAGAAGAGCCGGTACCCACCACATCGCCCACATACGCCACCAAGTGGCCTTTTTTCTTCATCTCTTCAATGAAGGCCATAGGGCCGCGCTTGCCGTCTTCTTCTGGTTTAAAGGCTGCATCAGGACGTGTGTTTTTCAACATAGCCAAGTAATGCAGTGGAATGTCGGGGCGACTCCAGGCGTCGGGTGCGGGCGACAAATCGTCGGTGTTGGTTTCACCAGGTACTTTAAACACCGAGACGGTAATTTTTTTTGCCACTTCAGGGCGCGAAGTGAACCACTCAGCATTGGCCCAGCTTTGAATGACAGCCGATGCGTTGGCATTGCCAGCCTTTGATTTTTCGGCAACATCATGAAAGAAGTCAAACATCAGCAATGTTTTTTTCAAACCTTCAGCAGCCACAGCGGACACTTCTGGGTGGTCGAGCAAGTCAATCAAGGGTTTGACGTTGTAACCACCAACCATCGTGCCCAACAATTCAGTGGCTTTGGCCTTGTTCACCAATGCAACAGACAAGTCGCCATGAGCAACTGCAGACAAGAACGAGGCCTTGACTTTGGCTGCATCGTCAACGCCAGGAGGCACACGGTGTGTGAGCAGGTCTAACAAAAAGGCCTCTTCACCTTGTGGTGGATTTTTGATGAGTTCAATTAACTCAGCGGTCTGTTTGGCATCCAAAGGCAGCGGGGGAATGCCCAGCGCTGCACGTTCAGCGGTATGTTCACGATAAGCTTGCAACATAGTTTTCTCCTGTCTTACGAAATAAATTTACAAATTAACTTTTCAAACTTCACAGCTCAGCGCTTGATGGTTGAGACAATATCACTCACATCAATCAATGCTGGCGGTGGGTTGACCTTCATGTCATTGGCAACGGCCACCTGGTCGGGGTGAGCACATTCATCGGCCAATCGACGACCATTTTTTTGATCCATGAGCATGGACTTGTTGGAAAGCTGCAACCAAACAGTCCCCGCCTTTTCATCTTCCAAGCGAATAGCACCTGTGGTCGTGGCGATGGGCCGCATTCGGTATTTGTAGCCCTTGCCTTGCAAATTGAAGTAACCAGGTGCGTTGGCATCGGCGGTCATGAGAACTGAGGTGCCTAGTTCACAAGGCAATTGCCCAACATGAACGCGTTCAGCAATACTGAGTTCTTGCGGCGCTAACGCATGCTCAACGAGCGTAGCCTTGCTCCTAGTCGACTCGCTGTTCTTCACTGCTTTACTGGCTGTCGGATGGGCCGCAGGCTTGGCCTTACCATCTTTCTTGTTAGCCACTTGGGCTGCGCTAGGTGCTTGCGCAAAGGCCAAGTGGCTAGCCAACACGAAGTTCAAAATGAACAGGACAATCAGCTTCAATTTGCGCATGTCGGCTCTCCAAAATAGGCTTGAACTGAGTCTGGCAAATGCCTTCCTGTTTGGTAAGCGCGCTCGAGCACTTGCCAAAAAAATCTGTAACTTGCGCGGTCATGCAATTGACCGCCAAAACTCACAGGTGCCCAAGCTGCTCTGCTTGCAACATCAATTAACTCAGCAGCTTGTTCAATTTCATGGGCACTGGGCGCCAAGGCCTCGACCACGGGCCTGATTTGGCTCGGGTGGATGCTCCACATGCGTGTGTAACCCAACTCTCGCGAAGCTTTGGTAGCCGCCACTTTAATGGCCTCCAAATCACTGAACTCGGTCACGACACAATGAGACGGAACTTTGCCATGCGCATGACAAGCACTGGCTATTTCTAACTTGGCCCGCAAAACCAAAGGGTGCGAGAATTGTCCCAACACACCCATACCGCTGGAGGGAATGGCACCGCCATGGGCAGACACAAAATCCATCAGACCAAAACTCAGGGATTGGACCCGAGGGTGTGCGGCAATTGCAAAAGCACGGTGTACTGCAGCAGGTGATTCGATCAAGACGTGCAAGGGCATGTCAACAGCACCCGCTTGATTCAAGGCTTGCGACGCTGATTCAACATCGGCCAGCGACTCAACCTTGGGCACCATCACATGTCGCAATTTGGCATACGCAGAACCGACAATGAGGTTCACATCACTCAAAAATGATGGATGGTCGACGGGGTGAACACGCACAGCAACCCTGGCTTCAGGGGCCGAATTCAGAGCAATTTCTTTGACCAAATGAGCGTGCTCTATTTCGCCGCCCAACGGTGCACCATCCTCACAGTCCAATGTCACATCAAAAACGCAGGCGCCAAACTCCTGAGTCAATTCTGCTTGGAGCTGCAAGCTTTTGCGCATCCGCACTTCGACACCACTGTAATGATCACAGACAGGCAACACGTTGCCTGCAGCTTGTGAACCCAACAGAATGTCGCGCGGATGCTTCACAACAATGCAATTCGATTAGAGCAAGTGAGCCACGCCGGCTTGCTCGTCTGTCAACTCTTTCAAAGTTTTGTCTATGCAAGTTTGGCTGAAGGCATCAATTTCCAAACCTTCGACCACTTGGTATTCGCCATTGACACATGTGACGGGGAAACCAAACATGACATCCTTGGGAATTCCGTACCAGCCTTGTGAAGGAATGCCCATGGTGACCCAATGACCGTCAGTGCCCAAAGCCCAATCACGCATGTGGTCGATGGCCGCATTGGCAGCAGAAGCTGCAGAAGACAAACCACGTGCTTCAATGATGGCAGCACCGCGCTTGCCCACTGTGGGCAAGAACACATTGGCGTTCCACTCTTGGTCGTTGATCATGGCCTTCACAGACTCGCCGTTGATGGTGGCAAAACGGTAGTCAGCGTACATGGTGGGTGAATGGTTGCCCCAAACGCACAGTTTTTGAATGTCAGCAACAGCTTTGCCAGTTTTAGCAGCAATTTGTGACGCAGCACGGTTGTGGTCCAACCGCAGCATGGCCGTGAAATTGCCAGGCTTGAGATCAGGCGCGCTCTTCATGGCAATGGAGGCGTTGGTGTTGGCGGGGTTACCGACCACCAATACTTTGACATTGCGAGAAGCCACGGCGTTCAAGGCCTTGCCTTGAGCTGTGAAGATGGCGCCGTTGATGGCCAGCAACTCGGCGCGCTCCATGCCAGGGCCGCGAGGACGGGAACCTACCAACAAAGCGTAGTCGGTGTCTTTAAAAGCTGTCATTGGATCGGAGTGAGCCTCCATGCCAGCCAACAATGGGAAGGCGCAATCGTCCAACTCCATCATGACGCCCTTCAAAGCTTTTTGGGCTTTTTCGTCGGGGATTTCAAGCAATTGCAAAATCACGGGCTGATCATTACCCAACATTTCGCCGGAAGCGATGCGGAACAACAGTGCGTATCCAATTTGACCTGCGGCTCCTGTGACGGCGACGCGAACGGGCTTTTTGCTCATGGTGTGAACTCCAGATGGTGATAAAAAAACGGACTAAGCCGACCACATCCCGACATTCACTGCCGACCGGGTCATCTGGACGTTCCAGATGGGTACGCAAAAAAATGCGCACGGGCAAACAGCTTTCGAGTTTACTCGCGAAAACCCTGCAAAGTCAATTTGTCTTATGTCTTATATAAGATATCATTGCGCCACCTTAGGAGCCAGCCCCTTGCGAGGGCCAATGACATGACATCTCAAGTTTTTCCTGTAGAGGCCGCCGGATTGACAGACCCCACGGCGTCTGCGCCAGCATTCAGCCCGCTTTATCAGCAAATTAAGGGGCTGATCCTTCAAGGCCTTCAATCAGGAGAGTGGAAACCTGGCGAAGGCATTCCCAGCGAAATGGAATTGGCGGCACGTTACAGGGTCAGCCAAGGCACTGTTCGAAAGGCCATCGATGAATTGGCCAGCAACAACTTGCTCATTCGAAGACAAGGCAAAGGCACTTTTGTGGCAACCCATGCCGAACAACAGGTTCAATACCGCTTTTTGAAGTTAATGCCTGACTTGGGTAATCGCAAAAGCGAAGGACCGGCTCAAAGAACAATCATCGATTGCAAGCGGCTTCGTGCCAATGCAGAGATCGGCCGTGCATTGGCTCTGCGCACTGGCGATGCAGTGCTCC
Source organism: Limnohabitans sp. (assembly GCA_964201905.1). GTDB lineage: Bacteria > Pseudomonadota > Gammaproteobacteria > Burkholderiales > Burkholderiaceae_C > Limnohabitans_A. The sequence continues at coordinate 9,181 of CAXNGF010000029.1, forward strand.
AAGTGCGCCGCGTGCTCTCGTTTGCGGGTGCACCCACGATTCTTGAAGACCTTTGGCTTCCGGGGACGCCCTTCAAAGGTCTCACGGCAGAACGCCTGAGCGAGTACGATGGCCCCATGTATGCACTTTTCGAAACAGAATTTGGGCTTCGAATGGTTCGGGCAGAGGAAAAAATCAAAGCAGTGGTGCCTGACGCCACCCAATGTAAATTGCTTGAGATCAAATCTCACACCCCTTTATTGAGTGTGGAGCGAACTGCCTACACCTACAACGACACGCCCATGGAGTTGCGCAGAGGCTTTTACGTCACAGACACGCACCACTATCAAAATATTTTAAATTGACGCTTTGGCGACAGTTTGGAATCTGAATCAGATTGTTTTTTCATTTGTTACTGAAATTCTCATGTCAGTTTGTTGCGTTGCAATAGAATTCGCGCAAGTTGCAGTCAAATTGACTTTAATTGACCATATAGGAATTAAAAAATGACCGAAACCGCCCGTAAGAGGCCTGAATTTCGCAATATCAATGCCCTCAGCGATTTGCCCAGCTACCGACTGCCTGCAGCAGGTTGGGTGTCCATCCTGCACCGTGTGAGTGGCGCCTTGATGTTCTTGTTAATGCCTTTCATCATTTGGATGTTTGATTCTTCCATTACTTCAGAAATTTCATTTGCCAAGTTTGCAGCCGCCTTCAATGTGGGCATTGGATTCATTCCAGGTTGGTTCATGAAACTGGTCGCACTGGCCATTATTTGGGCTTATTTGCACCATTTCATAGCGGGCATTCGCCACCTCTACATGGATACATTCCACGCGGTCACCAAAGAATTTGGCAAGTCATCGGCTGTTGCCACCTTGGTTTTGAGCTTGGGGCTCACCGTCGTCCTGGCCGCCAAATTGTTTGGCCTTTACTAATTAGGAACAGATCAAATGTCAGTTAATTACGGTTCCAAACGCGTCACAACAGGCGCTCACTATGGCCTTCGCGACTGGTTGGCCCAACGCATCACAGCCGCATTGATGGCCGTCTTCACCTTGTTGGTGTTGGTCCAAGTCATTTTCACCAGCGGCCCTATTGGCTACGAAGTCTGGGCTGGTATTTTTGCAGCGCAGTGGATGAAGTTTTTGACCTTCGTCACCATCCTGTCTTTGCTTTATCACGCATGGATTGGCATTCGCGATATTTGGATGGACTACATCAAGCCCTTGGGTTTGCGTCTTTTCTTACATGTTGCCTCCTTGATTTGGCTCATCGGCTGCGCTGGCTGGGCTGTCCAGGCTTTGTGGCGTCTTTGAATTCGTTCTTGACTGATCGAAAACTCACAGGCACTGAAGCATCACCCCTCTAACCAGATTTCATACACCATGACTTACACCAAAGATAAGATCGCCACGCGCAAATTTGACGTTGTGATCGTCGGTGCCGGCGGCTCCGGTATGCGCGCTGCCTTGCAACTTTCTCGCGCTGGTTTGAACGTTGCAGTTCTCTCCAAAGTATTCCCCACTCGTTCGCACACTGTGGCAGCTCAGGGCGGTATTGGTGCCTCGTTGGGCAACATGTCCGATGACAACTGGCACTACCACTTCTACGACACCATCAAGGGCTCCGACTGGCTTGGCGACCAAGACGCCATTGAGTACATGTGCCGCGAAGCTCCTAAAGTCGTATATGACTTGGAGCATATGGGTATGCCCTTTGACCGCAACCCAGATGGCACCATTTACCAACGTCCGTTTGGCGGACACACCGCCAACTATGGCGAGAAGCCGGTTCAACGTGCTTGCGCTGCAGCTGACCGGACCGGACATGCCATGTTGCACACTCTTTATCAACAAAACATTAAAGCCAAAACCAGCTTTTTCGTAGAGTGGATGGCTCTCGACCTGATTCGTGACTCAGAGGGCGATGTGGTCGGTGTCACTTCGCTTGAAATGGAAACAGGCGATTTGCATATCTTGCACGCCAAGACGGTGTTGCTGGCGACTGGCGGCGCAGGCCGAATCTTTGCAGCCTCTACCAATGCCTTCATCAATACTGGCGACGGCTTGGGCATGGCAGCACGCGCTGGCATTCCTTTGGAGGACATGGAATTCTGGCAATTCCACCCCACTGGTGTAGCCGGTGCAGGCGTGTTGCTCACCGAAGGCTGCCGAGGCGAAGGCGCCATTTTGCTTAACAGCAATGGCGAGCGTTTCATGGAACGTTATGCACCCACGTTGAAAGACTTGGCCCCTCGCGACTTCGTCTCGCGCGCCATGGACCAAGAAATCAAAGAAGGCCGTGGCTGTGGACCCAACAAAGACTATGTGATGTTGAAGTTGGACCACTTGGGCTCAGAAACCATTCACAAACGTTTGCCATCTGTGTACGAAATTGGCGTCAACTTTGCCAACGTCGATATCACCAAAGAGCCCATCCCCGTGGTGCCAACCATTCACTATCAAATGGGCGGTATTCCAACCAACATTCATGGCCAAGTCGTCATTCAATCCGCCAGCAGCCACAACGCAGTGGTTAACGGTTTGTACGCAGTGGGTGAATGTTCTTGCGTGAGTGTTCACGGTGCCAACCGTTTGGGCACCAACTCTTTGCTGGACTTGCTGGTGTTCGGCCGCGCTGCCGGCAATCACATTGTTGATTTCGCCAGCAAAACCAAATCTCACAAAGACTTGCCCAAAGATGCAGCCGACTTCACATTGGCGCGCCTGAATCGACTCGAAGGCCGCAAGGGCGAGTACTCTCAAGATGTGGCCAACGACATGCGTGCCACCATGCAAATTCACGCTGCCGTGTTCCGTACACAAGCCACCATGGACGAAGGTGTTGTGAAAATTGCTGAAATTCGCCAACGCGTCAATGCGATCGCTTTGACAGACACCTCCAAAGTGTTCAACACAGCACGCATTGAAGCCTTAGAAGTTGAGAACTTGATCGAGTGCGCTCAAGCCACCATGGTGTCGGCTGCAGCCCGTAAAGAATGCCGCGGCGCGCACACCGTGAGCGATTACGAACGTCCTGCAGACGACCCCACTGCACCCTTGGGTCGTGACGATGCCAACTGGATGAAACACACCTTGTGGCACAGCGACACCAACAGCCTGACCTACAAACCCGTTAACTTGAAGCCCCTGACTGTGGACTCTGTGCCACCCAAAGTCCGCACGTTCT
>CAXNGF010000030.1:0-12013 GCA_964201905.1 Limnohabitans sp.
ATTCGCGACATCGTTTTGGCAGATGAAGCTGCTGCCAAAGCGGCTTTGGCCAGCGTGCGCAAAGGCGACGCCTTTGACAAAGTGGCCAAGGAAAAGTCAATTGACCCGTCTAAGGCAGCAGGTGGTGATTTGGGTTGGTTTTTAACAGAACAGATCAACCCCCTCATTGCCAATGTGGTGGTGAATTTGTCAAAAGGTGCAGTGTCTGCTGCGCCCATTCAAGTTCAGAATGTTTGGCACATCATTAAGGTGGATGACATTCGCAATTTTGTGGCCCCTAAATTTGACGATGCCAAGGGACAGATTCGACAAGCTTTGCAAATGCGTCAGCGTAGTGAATATGTGAACCAAATCATATCGGCAGCCAAGGTTCAATTGGCTGACTGATAATTTAAGCTGTCATTGCAATTCAAAACCTGAAGCCTTGATCACAGGGCCCCAATGCGAGGTGGCTGATGTAACCCATTCTTGCAATTGAGTCGAATTGGCATATGTGGCTACGTTGCCCAATTTGGACAGTTTCTCTACCACTTCAGGGTCGGCCAATGCCGTGGAAACAGCACGTCCAAAACGATCCATGAATTCAGTTTGCATGCCCTTTGGTCCAAAGAAAGCCAGCCACGGATTTTTATCAACGCCCTTGATTCCAAGTTCTTGAAATGTCGGTATATCAGGTGCTGACTTGGCACGACTGGTTCCAGATACAGCCATGACATGCATTTTTCCTGAACGATGGTGTTCAATGGATTCAGTCAAAGACAAAAAGGCTGCAGGCACTTGTCCTCCCAGGAGGTCTTGAACCAAGGGTGCACCACCTTTATAAGGTATGGCCACCATAGGGGTTCCGAGTGATTGACCCACCAGCAAACCTGCAAATTGCGGGACGCTTCCCACAGCTGGGATTCCATAATTTGCTTTTCCTGGGTTGGCTTTAAGCCATGCGCCGAACTCAGTAGGCGTTTTGGCAGGGATGGTACTGGACAGGGCCATTACGTTGTAATAACTGGCAACACCTGCAAGTGCAGTGAAATCTCGCAAGGGGTCATAGCCTGGTGACTTGAAGGTCAAAGGGATAATGACATGGGAATGATCGATGGTCAGCATAATGGTTGAACCATCTGGTGATGCAGCTTTGAGCTGCTGGGTAGCGATCATTCCACCGGCTCCAGGTTTGTTCTCGACGATCACAGGCTGATTCATGATCACCCTCAATTTCTCTCCTAAGATGCGTGCCACAACATCGGTGGCGCCGCCAGGTGGAAAGCCAACCAAAATACGCACAGTTCCTGCGTAATCGGCCGCCTTTGCTGGTAGCACGGTAGCGAACAGCAATAACAAAAAGTATGAAGTCATGCGCTTAATCAATTTCATGAGGATCTCCTTAAAAAGTCAGTTTGGGACAGGGGTAAAACTATACGGATTTGGGTCTAGCAGAAACGTACTCATTGACAACATCGTGTTGGACTTTCGTGATGTCCCTTGCGTCGGGGTATCCAAACCCACCTCCGCCTGGGAGTTGTATGCACAGCTTGCCGTGAGCAGGAATATGAAGCGTGCCTTTGCCCTCAAATTCAGCGACGTCTCCATTGGCAGATTGAATTTCAACTTTGCCAGGCATACCCTCTAAGCCGCCACTTCGACCACGAGCAGGATGAGCACGGCGATCGAATGTTGCGGCAGAGCAATCAAATCCAAGCCCGTCACTGGAACCAATGACGATGCGTTGACTTAGGCCGCCTCTCCACATCCCCGCACCTGACGAATCTTGCAAGTATTCTTTGACCCAAAATATCAGTGGCGATTGAGACTCTGTGATTTCTACCGGTATGCCGCCAACACCACTTGGAAATGCGGTTGTCGACAAACCATCTTTGGTCGGCCGTGCGCCGGTGCCCCCTAATCCCACGCTCATGACATTGAAGGGTCGGCCTTGCGAGGGTGCACGGCTCATGGCCAGTACCCAAATACTGCCTGCAGATTCCGCAGGGACTTGGCCATCCAATGCCTGTTCCAAACAACCGAACATCAAATCGGGAAGCATTTGACCAATGACGTGACGCGCTGTCACTGGACTGGGGCGCTGTGGGTTAACAATACTGCCTTCAGGTGCCAGCACTTTAAATGGTTCCAGCGAACCTGCGTTATTTGGAACGTCAGGTGCAATCAAACACTTGAGTCCAAAAACAGAATAGGCATCGCTGTAGCATTTAGGTGAATTGATACCTCGCTGTGAAGCAGCTGATGTGCCTTCGTAATCGACACAGATGCTGTCGCCAATTTTCCGAAGGCTGGCCACCAACTTGACGGGGTTCTCGTACCCATCGATGATCATTTCTGTTTGCCATTCACCATCAGGCAACCGGCCAATGGCTTCGCGGGTTGCGCGTCCTGATTGCAGCAAAATATGTTCTGCAAGTGCATCAAGCTCAACGAGTTTGAACTCGGCCATCATGTCAATCAATCGGCGACAACCAACTTCATTGCTACTGACCAATGACAAAATGTCGCCTCGAGCCTCGATGGGGTTACGAGAATTTACCTGAATGATTTTCAGTATGTCTTCATTTAATTGACCTGCATGCACAAGTTTGAGGTGAGGTATGCAGATACCTTCTTCATATACAGAAAGCGCATCGGCTGTAAAACCGCGTCCCCCAACGTCAATGGTATGGCATGTTGAAGCAAACAAAGCGACAGGTTGCTGGCCTAAAAAGACGGGCGTAACCACCACGAAATCAAACAAATGGCCCGTACCCATCCATGGGTCATTTGTGAATAACACATCACCAGCCGCCAGCGTTTCAAGGGGGTATTTTTCCAGAAAATGTCGAACGGCTACGGCCATGGTGTTGACATGGCCGGGCGTCCCTGTCACGGCTTGAGCTAGCATTCTGCCTTGTGTGTCATAAACCCCGGCAGATAAATCACCAGCTTCACGGGCAATGGAGCCGAAGGCCGTACGCAATAAAGCCTGTGCTTGTTCCTCAACAACCGAAATAAGTCTGTTCCACATCACCTGGGTGTGGATGGATGGAAGTAATTTTGAACTCACGGCAGCGACTCCATCACCAAATTACCTTGCTCGTCTAATCGAGCTGCCCAGCCTGCAGGCACAACAAGGGTTGTTTCATCTTCAACCACAAGTGCTGGTCCAAGGATAAGCTCGGCAGGACTTAAATCAAACCGCCAATAGATTCCAAATGGCTGAACTTCTCCAACTGCGGGTTCCCACACATTTTTATAAGTTTTTGCATGACGAGTATGTGTGGACTCTGGCAGATGGATAGGTTGAACTTGGGTTGATGGTGTTGATATGGTGACTGACCAGGTAACGACTTCCACATCGCATTCGGGGACGCGAAGCCCATAAATTTGCTCATAGCTTTTTTCAAAGCTTTCAACAATCGCATAAAGGGATGCCATCGTGAGAGGTCCATACTGGGAGGCGGGAATGTTGATGCTTAACGCATGTCCTTGACCGACATACCTTAATTCTGCAAGTCTCATCTCATTCAAATCATCTCTGGCGACAGCAGAAGTCACAATTTCGAGAGCTTCAGAATGCATGACTGCTAACAGATCATTGATTTTTTTGGGGTCAGCTTTTAGCAAAACCGATAGATCACTGCGCACAACTTCAAACGACACAGGTGCGCGCAAAAAACCGATGGCTGAACCAACACCGGCCCCATTCGGAATCAGAACTTTTGCGATGCCTAATTTTTGAGCCAAACGGCCGGCATGTAATGGTGCTGATCCACCAAAGGCAATCATCGTAAATTCCTCGAGGTCTTGCCCTCGTTCGATGGCGTGCACTCGAGCTGCATTGGCCATGTTTTCTTCAACAATTTCACTGATTCCTGCCGCTGCCCAAAATGAGTCCATTTCAATATGCTGGCCTATATGGGTGCTTAAAGCTTTGTGAGATTGGTCGATATCTAGCCTTATTCGACCTGAGGCAAAGCGATCTGGGTCAATTCGTCCCAATACCAAATTGGCATCTGTGACAGCGGGTTCAATGCCTCCTTTGCCATAGCATGCAGGGCCGGGCTCGGATCCACATGAGTCAGGCCCGACAGTGATGCGGTTTAGGGCGTCAATACGACCAATTGAGCCCCCACCTGCGCCTATCTCAACCAAGTCTATAACCGGAATCCTTAAAGGCAAACCGCTCCCCTTGAGATTTTTCCAAGCACGCGCGACTTCAAATCGCCGCGTTCTTTCTGGCTCCCCTTTGTTAATGAGACAGATCTTCGCGGTGGTTCCTCCCATGTCAAACGCCAAGACTTTGTCTAAATTGCATTCACGAGCCAAGTGCGAAGCCAAAATCGCCCCACCAGCCGGGCCAGACTCGACCAGTCGAATCGGGAAGCGAGCCGCTTGTTCTAAAGTAGTCAATCCACCGCCTGACATCATTAGCAGCAAAGCGCAATTCATGCCTTTCTTTTGGATACTTTGCTGCAGTCTGAGCAAGTAGCTTTCCATCAGTGGCCGTACATATGCATTGGCCACCGTGCTTGAAAAGCGCTCGTACTCCCTAATTTCTGGGCAGACTTCAGATGAAATGCATATGCTGATTCGTTCGCCAAGGATAGAGGTCAAGATTTGGCGTGTTCGCTCCTCATGCTCAGGATATGCCCAAGCATGCATGAAGCCTATTGCTACGGATTCAATGCGGTTTTCAAGCAATATTTCACCCAGTTGTCTAACCTGGTTCTCGTCGAGCGGAATCAATACAGTGCCGTCGGATGCAATTCGCTCTGCAACCGTCCAACGCCAAGGCCTAGGCACCAGTTCAACAGGGCCTTCCAAATGGATGTCATAGGCATCGAACCTTTTTTCAAATCCCATGGCCAAAACATCACGGAATCCTTCGGTGGTAATGAATGCCGTTCGCGCACCTTTTCGTTCAATAAGAGCATTTGTCGCCAAGGTTGTGCCGTGAATAAAGAGCTCAACATCACGCCCGCTCAGCCCAGACTCATTCAGCAGTTGATCTACACCTTCCATGACAGCCAGTTCAGGTGCCTTTGGAGTGGTCAGTACTTTGCAGCTGTATAGTTTTTCGGGAGTTTCTAAAACTACATCGGTGAACGTTCCGCCAATGTCTGCAGACAGGCGAATTGCACTGTTATGAGTGATATTTGTAACAGCAGAAGCGGTCATAGCAAGATAGTTTTTCTGTTCAAAGCAACGTTAAATGGACGGCGCGTTAAATCTTGCGTCCTGCCAAATTTGACTTTCCAGAATTGTTCGCAAGATCTCCACTGCGCGCCAAATTTGCTCATGTGTCGTGGCTAAAGGATGGACGCCCCAACGTAAGGCATCTGGCTTTCGTGAAGAAACCACCACACCATGATGTACCAGGGCTTGTGCGAGTTTTTCGGAGTGTTCGAATTGAAAAGCAACATGTCCACCTCGATCAGAATGTGACTTCGGGCTGGCCAACCTCAGATTCCAACCGCCACACCGCTCTTCAATCAATTGAATCAGGGTATTGGTTAGGGATTTGTGACGCTGCTCCATGGCCTGAGGATTGATGCCTCGCCAAATGTCTGCTGCAGCAGAAAATGCGACATTGGATAGAACGCTGGGTGTTCCAACTAAAAATCGTTTGATGCCAGCGTTGGGAAGATAGTCGGGATCAAATGAAAATGTATCTGAGTGCCCCATCCAACCACCAATAGCTGGCCATGCGTCGTTGAGCAAGCGAGGATGTACATACATGTAAGCAGGTGCACCAGGCCCACCACAAAGATATTTATATCCGCAACCCACTGCCAAGTCTGCATTCGAGTTTTGTAAATCAACTGCAACGGCGCCTGCCGAATGTGACAAGTCCCATAGACTGAGAGCACCAGCTTCTCGAATAAGAGAAGATAGATTCAGCATGTCAAGGCGCATGCTGCTGCGATAGTCCACATGGGACAAAGTGACCACTGCTACATCATTAGGTTCGAGGGCCTTGGGCAATTCAGAACTATCTGAAATGAAACGCAACTCTGCCAAATTGTCATTTTCTAAGCACTGGGCTATGTAGCTATTGGAAGGAAAGACATTTTTTTCAATGACCACCACACGTTTGGGCGATTGTGTTTTTAGTGCCAAGCGAAGTAATTTGTATTGGTTGATGCTTGTCGTGTCACACACGATGACATTGTTTTGCGCCGCACCTATTAAGTGAGCTATTGAGGCTCCCAGATGCTGAGGTTGTTCCAGCCAGTCAAATTTATTCCAACTTCGACGCCTTGCAAGTGCCCAGCCAGCTTCGAGAACTTCTTGAAGTTTTTCCGGTGCATGCAGAGGCATTGGCCCAATAGAGTTTGCATCAAAATAAAGAGTAGCTTCTTGGCCTGGATGGAAGCGCTTGATCGCATCAGCCAAAGCGCTTTCAGAATTCAGCTGCGAATCCAGTTCAAGGCAATCAGAAAGACGCAGTGGCAAAAGTTTCTCCAAGGCGGTACTGTGGGTTTAAATTCATACTAGAACTTCTTTGACATTCCAACAACACATAAAATGGTAATAATCATTACCTATGGTTATGGAGTGAAAAATGAATCAAGCTCAGGCTATCAAAATCAAAAAAGTCAACCCAGACCCCTTGGCATTGATTTTATTGGCAGAAATCGTCGATGCCGGCAGCGTCACAGGGGCTGCGCGTGTACTGGGTATTTCGCAACCAGCGGTCAGCAAACAACTGAAAAAACTGGAGGAATCACTGGGGGTCTCTGTCTTCGAACGAGGTGTTCGAGGCATGCATGCTACCGAATATGGCGTTGCGTTATTGCACAGGGCAAAAGCAATTCGCAGTCAAGTTCGGCAAGCTGGTGAGGATATTGCTCAAAAACGCGGCCTAAGCGAAGGAAAAGTCGTCGTCGCTTTATCCCATTTTGCAACCATTGCTTTATTGCCCAAGGTGATATCAGTTTTTAAGAAGCGATGGCCCCATGTTGAATTAAGCATCGTACCTCCTACATTTCAATTGGGCGGGTTAAGAGAAGGTGCGCCCGATTTTGCAGTCATGTCTCTGCCCTCTGAGAAATTGGGCTCCGAATACCTTTCGCGTACTTTGTATATGACGTCTTTAGCGATTGTGGTGCGCCCCGGCCACCCTTTCGAAAATGCGAAAAGTCTGGCGGAATTGAATCGAGCAGAATGGGTATTTCCTAGTCTCGAAAGTTCAGTCGCTTTAGGCGTGCGCAGAGCGTTCAAAAAATCCAAATTACCCATCCCCAAATGTTCAGTGACCTGCCAGACTTTAACGGGGCTCGAAACCTTAACTCGTCACAGTGATTTGGTCGCAGCAATGCCCTTTGAAGTGTTCGAAGAGCGCAAGAAGGCAAGTGGTTTAAAGCAAGTGTTGATTGATGGGTCTATTGAAGGTGCCAAAGTGGTGGTTTTACGATGGCGAGAATCGCGACCAACACCAGCAGCCCAAGACCTGGAGGAAGCTTTTGCAAATGCCGCATATGATTTGGCCAAAGAACAAGCACTGTTCAGAAAATAAATACTTTCAACTCTTTCCCTAATGGGGAGGATTACCCCCCCCACCTTGTTGACAACACCCGGCCCTTCTGATATCTTTAAGATATCTAACTTCAAAGGAGCCAGAAATGAAAGCTGCAGCAGCCCAGATCGCTTTCCGTTATCGCCCGCAAGACAGCGCAACTGGCGTGACCCGGACAACCACCAAACGTCTGGCTGATGTATTGGGTGTTGACGAAACACAAGTGATTCACCTGGCGCTGCATCAGCTGGCCACCAAGTTCCTGCCTCAATACGAGGCAGATGAGGGAGCGTTGACCAAAGCCCAACTCAATCAGGTTAAAAAATCAGCCCCCAAGGCCAAAGGCGGCACTGTCCGCAGCAGTCTGTTTGAATTGGAAAAAGCCTGATGCGCTGGTGGCCGGAACCCATGGCTGGCGAAATCGTCTGGTGCCATTTCCCTGACAACATTCACCCCAAACCAAAGACACGCCCCGGCCTCATTGTTTCGACCAAGGAAGACGACGAAGGCATGATTTTCGTGAGCGTGGCGTATGGGACCAGCCAAAAGACGGACCGTCGCTACAGTGGGGAATTCAGAATCGCAAAGAGCGAGCAACCTAGTGCCTATACCAGCGCCGGTTTGAGCTACGACACCAAATTCGACCTGAGAAACGTTGTTGAGCTCCCGTTCAACGACGCTTACTTCTCGGTCCCACCGCATGCGCCATACGGCCAAATCCCAAAACTCGGAACTCTGCATCCGAGCATGGTCCGAATTGCCGCCACCGCTTTTGCGGCAGCAAGTAAATAGAGGCAGTCATGGAACAGATGATCCATTTGGGGTATTCATCATTATCGCTAAGGCACTTGATTTACCTAAGAAAAAGCCGCTAACTGTATGTCGTTAGCGGCCTTTAAACCATCATCTGGTGGTGGGGTGCTACCCGAGGGCAAACGAACTGGGAATAGCAATCCCCGGTCCTGACTAGGCAGAGCTAGCTATCCCCAATTCTTACGCCAATTCACACTGGGAGCCGCTATTTCAATGCAACCATTTCTATCGATTTGCGGACGGCGGTTCAAATCCGTTAAAAACAATTGAATTATCGTCTGTGGGCACTACGCTGGCCAATCCAAAACGCGTTGACTGGTTCGAACGAAATGCAAATGGGAGGCTATTGAGCGCGCCATTCCGGCTTAATCAGGTCAATAGTCGGGTCTATCGTAAAAAATGCAAACCCGCCTATTCAAGTCTAATCCGGTTGACATTCCGGTCTAGGCAGGCTTACAGTCGGTGCAATGAAGACCGACACCATTCAAATCACGCTCGAATTACTCAATCTTATGAGTGAGGTTGACGAATTCAAAGGGGCCTGGCGCGCGCTGGGAACACTTGCGCCAGAGCGGCTCAATGCGTTGCGGCATGTGGCCACCATTGAAAGCATTGGCTCCTCTACCCGAATTGAAGGCAGCAAGCTGACTGATCGGGAGGTCGAGAAACTACTTTCCAAGCTGGAAATCAAGAAATTCGACAGTCGCGATGAGCAGGAGGTCGCTGGTTACGCCGAGACGATGGAAATGATTTTCCATGCCTTTGGCGATATCCACCTCACCGAAAACCATCTCAAGCAGCTCAACCGCGACCTTTTGCGTTACAGCCAAAAAGATGAACGCCATAGGGGCGAGTACAAAAAGTTATCGAACAACGTCGTTGCCTTTGATGCCGACGGCAAGATGATGGGGGTTGTTTTTGAGACAGCCTCTCCGTTTGACACCCCACGTCGTATGACTGAACTGGTTGAGTGGCTGATGGAAGCACGAGAACTTAGGCGACTACACCCATTATTGATAGTTGCCGTATTCATAGTCACTTTTTTAGAAATTCATCCATTCCAAGATGGCAATGGTCGCCTGAGCAGGATTTTGACCACACTACTACTTCTCCAGGAAGGCTATGCCTATGTGCCCTACAGCTCACTGGAAAGCGTCATTGAACAAAGCAAAGAAGCTTATTACTTAGCACTGCGCCAAACGCAGCAATCCTTGCTCAGTGAAGCACCCAACTGGCAGCCTTGGCTACTGTTCTTTATGCGGGCTTTGCAACAACAAAAACGCAGACTGGCCGCCAAGGTTGACCGAGAAAAAGGGGCGCTTGCAACGTTGCCGGAATTGGCCGTCAGAATCTTGGATTACGTTCGAGATCATGGCCGGGTCACCACACGCGACATGGTCCGCGAGTTCGGTGCCAGTCCAAACACCCTTAAAACGACGTTCGGCAATCTCGTTAAAAAGGGGCTTCTGGTGCGACATGGCGGTGGTCGCTCAATCTGGTACGGACTGCCGTGACCACCATTGAATCTGCGTTAACAGTCCAAGAATGTATCAAGAAGAAAAAGGCCACTAAGTGTTGATCCTTAGCGGCCTTTAAACTTGCATCTGGTGGAGCTGGCGTCCATTGAATGATCTTGCATGAAGCCCGTAAATAATCAGATGCATACTAAATATAGTTATATTGTTCCCCCTTTTATTCCCCCGTTTTCATGAAGTTAGCCTTCAATTGCTACAAGAGAAGAGTTTTTTGATGCCGGCTGCTTTTTAATGAAGGGGGGGAGGGGTAAACGTACTTTCTCCAGCATTTGTGGTGCTACCCACCCACATAAAAAGCTAATTTGCCTAACCAGACTCAGCCCCCTTGAATTCGAGAGACGTCAAATTGTGGACTTCCCCCAAGTCGTTGACAACTCGTCCTTCTGTATTTCCTGCAAAAAACTGATCAAAGGCAGCGGCACCCTCAGCTGTCAGGAAAGATGCTTTAACGTACGTATCCACGCCCAAGTCGAGGCCCCAATGATGGTGCGCCAAGCCTTTGACTATATATTCACCTAGTAGCTCCAGGCTACCGCCATCAAAGGGTACCGTGGTCTCCTGCACCCATGGCGACCCGTTGATTGAACGTAACACAGATCGAAATCCCAAGGACATGAGCCTGTGCAGCGGCTTGTTTCTGGCCAACATCCTCTCAACCGCCAAGAGCGCTTCCTTTGCTCGTCCATGCTGCGCACCAAAAGGCATTACTGCCGTCAACGCGTGTTCCAACTTCGATTTCTTGTGGTTGCACACCTGGCATGCGCCAACCTTTGGCAGGTTCGCTCGTAGGTTCAGAGGGAAGAAGCCACGTGCAATGACGTGATCTGCGGTGGTGGAGCCAGCCACGCCGCAATAGGTGCATAGACCGCTCTTAAAGGCTTTACCCATTACACATGCCCCGCCAGGAAGTACGCTGTTGCAAGTCAACGCCATAAATTGTAAACTACAAAGTAAATTTACTCAGTGACATACAAATGCCGTACAGCCGCCCTCACCTGAAGACGCTCCTGGCTCGACTCAATGAACCTCCCAAGTTCATGATTGTTGTAGCCGGACCGCGTCAAATTGGCAAGTCGACCATGGTCCACCAGGCTCTGGACGGGCGCCCTTCCAGCTTCGAAGCCACGGATCAATCAGCCACAGTAACTGTTGACCCATTCAATGACGCCGCCAGCACCATACAAGGAGAGCCAGGGGCAAAAGCAACCGAGAAATGGATCGTCGACAAGTGGACACAGGCACGCGCCAAAGCCCGATCGCTGCCTCCGGGGCAATGCCATGTCCTGGCCATTGATGAGATTCAGAAAATTCCCAGATGGTCAGAAGTCGTCAAGGGGCTTTGGGACGCAGACCGGGCTGAGCAAGTTCCCTTGCACGTTGTGCTTCTGGGGTCTTCGCCATGGCTTATGCAGAAGGGTCTGACTGAAAGCCTGGCTGGACGCTATGAGCCCATCCATATGTCGCACTGGTCCTACAGCGAGATGCAGGAGGCTTTCGACTTTTCACTGGACGAGTACATCTATTTCGGGGGCTACCCGGGTTCGGCCAGCCTGATCCGCGACGAAACCCGATGGAGACAGTATGTCCGTGATGCCCTGATCAAACCCAACATCGAGAGCGACATCCTGCAGATGACCCGGGTTGAAAAACCTGCGCTCTTGAAGAACCTGTTTGAACTGGGCTGCGGAGCCTACTCTGGTCAACTGATCTCCTTGACTAAATTGCTCGGCCAACTCCAGGATGCAGGCAACACGGTCACCCTGGCCCATTACCTGGACTTGCTCTCACAGGCAGGCTTGCTGACGGGCCTGCAGAAGTACGCGGGGCAAGAGCTGCGCAGGCGAGCCTCACCACCCAAATTCAATGCCCACAACACGGCCTTGATTTCAGCTCAGGCCAAGTACACGTTTGAGCAGGCTAAAAACTACCGCACATACTGGGGACGCCTGGTTGAAAGTGCTGTTGGCACACATCTGCTCAACAACAAGACCGAAAACTCCAGCTTGTATTACTGGCGAGAGAGCCCCAGTGAAGTGGACTTCGTTCTGACCTATGGCGAAAAACTGCTCGCCATTGAGGTCAAGAGCGGGGAGGACTACGCTGCCCCCAAAGGCCTGCAGGTCTTTGCTGACAAATTCAAAAATGTCACCCCGATGGT
>CAXNGF010000031.1:0-11925 GCA_964201905.1 Limnohabitans sp.
AATTGCACGCCATTACCGCTTGGCTTACCAACCCCTTACCCGCTTGTGGCGTTTGAATGTATCGCGAGAACCCATCGGTGCGGTGGGTTTGGCCAGCAGCTTGTCGCAAACATTTGAAACTTTGCCCGAAGCTTTGTCGGCCATTCGCAGAACAGTGAATTGGAAATTGGCCGATGAGTCTGACCTGGACAGCGACAACAAATACACCTTGATTTTCAAATTCCGTTTGGACTCGTCCCAATTGCCAAGGCCTTTCCAAATCATGGTGGGCAGTCAGTCAGAATGGAATTTGACCACGCAAAAAACCCTGCGTTTATCTTCTGATTTAGGACGTTGACCTCACCCGTCAATGCAAGCTTTGCTTATGAGTCAGAACCTACCAGATCAACTTGCCACCGGTACCCAACCTTCCAAAACGGTCAGGTGGGTGTTTGGCATAGGACTGACGATTTTGTTGGGCATTGGCTTAGGCTTGTTGGTGCTTCTAACTCAGGCTACCAGCAACAGAGCCCTGTACGACCGCAATTACGATCGCCTGTATTTGATCAACACCATTGTGGCTGTCCTTTTGTTGTTGGGGCTACTTTGGGGCTTAACCCGTTTGGCCATTCGCTTGCGCCAGGGGCAATTTGGCTCTCGCTTGTTGGTCAAATTGGCCGCCATCTTTGGTCTGGTTGGGGTGGTGCCTGGCGTCTTGATTTATGTGGTCTCTTATCAGTTCGTTTCGCGCTCCATTGAGAGTTGGTTCGATGTGAAAGTGGAAGGTGCCTTGGTGGCTGGCTTGAACTTGGGCCGCGCCACACTAGACACACTGTCGGGCGATCTGGCCAAACAATCTCGTGTGGCGGCGCAGCAGTTGGTCGATGTGCAAGAAGCCAGTGCGGCGCTCACATTGGACCGTGTTCGCTCCCAAATGGACGCCAACGACGCTGTCCTTTGGTCCTTGGATGGCCGATTGATTGCAAGTGCGGGACAGTCCCGTTTTGCCATTCGTCCCGAAAGACCCTCTGCAGCTCAGTTCAAACAAGTGCGCAGCAAACTCAGCGTGGAAATAGTAGAGGGCCTGGACGAAACGTCTGGCACACCAAGCGGGCGCATCAAAGTTCTGACACTGGTGCCGCAAAACAGCTTGAACTTGCGAGAGGATCCGTGGGTTTTGCAAATTTCGCAAGAACTCCCCGTGACCTTGGTGGCCAATGCCTTGGATGTGCAGCTGGCCAATCGCGAGTACCAAGAACGTGCATTGGCACGCGAAGGCTTGCGCAAAATGTACATTGGAACGCTCACCTTAAGCCTCATCATGGCAGTGCTGGCCGCTGTTTTATTGGCGGTGCTGCTGGGCAATCAGCTGGCCCGGCCTTTGTTGCTACTGGCTCATGGCATGAGGCAAGTGGCCGCGGGTGACTTAACCCCCAAATACACCTTGCAAGGCAAAGACGAGTTGGGTGGTTTGACCCGTTCATTTGCCGAAATGACCCAGCAGCTCTCCGATGCCCGAAGCGCCGTAGAGCGGAGCTTGATGCAACTCGACGCTGCCAGGGAAAATTTGCAAACCATCTTGGACAACCTCACGGCAGGGGTCATTGTGTTGAATGCCAAAGGGGCTATTCAGTCTGCCAACCCAGGTGCAACACGCATTTTAAAAGTGCCCTTGGCAGCCCACACCCAGGCCTCTTTTTTGAGTTTGCCCAATCTGCAAAACTTTGCGTCCGGTGTGCAGGAGCAGTTTGAATTGCTTTCGGCCGACAAAGACCGCCATGAGCTTGATCATTGGCAAAAGTCATTTGAAATTCATGCCTCCGGCCAGGGTCTGGAAGCGACGTCCGTGACCTTGGTGGCGCGTGGCGCTATTTTGCCCGATGGCATGCGACTTTTGGTGTTTGACGATATTTCGGAAATGGTGTCAGCTCAACGCTCACAGGCCTGGGGCGAAGTGGCGCGTCGGCTGGCGCATGAAATTAAGAACCCCTTAACTCCCATTCAGCTGTCCGCGGAGCGCTTAGAGCGAAAGCTCGACGGCAAATTGGAAGAGGCGGATCAGACGATTTTGTCCAAATCAGTCAAGACCATCGTGGAGCAAGTGGCGGCCATGAAGCGCCTGGTGAACGAGTTTCGCGATTACGCCCGCTTGCCCTCGGCAGAACTCAAGCCGCTGGATTTGAACCAATTGATCATGGATGTGATGGGCCTCTACGCGCCAGAGCCTTCAGACCGTGCCTCACGGGCCCAAGTTTTGACAGACCTTGACCCTAGCTTGCCCATGATCGAGGGCGATGCCCAGCAACTTCGCCAAGTGGTTCACAACTTACTCCAAAATGCCCAGGATGCCAGTGAAGCCCAATCCCATGTGATGCTCGTCACCCGCTGGAGCCCTGCTCGCAAGCGGGTCAAGTTGACGGTGCAGGACGAAGGCCCAGGTTTTGCGCCCAATATCTTGCAGCGGGCATTTGAGCCCTACGTCACAACCAAGGCCAAAGGCACCGGATTGGGGCTGGCGGTCGTGAAAAAAATTGCCGACGAACACGGTGCCCGTTTGGACATTGCCAATCGAGTTGAAGATGGGGTGGTCAAAGGTGCCCAAGTGTCGTTATCATTCAGTGTCGAGAATTTGTCGCAGGCTTAAACGCAGCGGCCCTTTTTTGAAGAATTTAAAGCGTTCAATTTAAAAAGCACAGTCGATGCAAATTAGAGGCAACTAAGAGCAACATGGCAAACATTTTGGTGGTGGATGACGAGCTAGGTATTCGCGATTTGCTCTCAGAAATCCTAAACGATGAGGGGCACAACGTGGAGTTGGCCGAGAACGCAGCCCAAGCTCGTGAGGCACGACTTCGCATTCGGCCTGACTTGGTGCTGTTGGACATTTGGATGCCAGATACCGATGGTGTCACGTTGCTCAAAGAATGGTCTACAAGCGGCCTCTTGAACATGCCCGTCATCATGATGAGTGGCCACGCCACCATTGACACAGCAGTCGATGCCATTCGCATTGGCGCGCAGGCGTTTCTAGAAAAACCCATCACGCTGCAAAAACTTCTGAAAACGGTGGAACAAGGTTTGGCGCGCGAGCAAGTTCGTCAAGCCGCTGCGGCTTACCAAGCGGCTCAATTGCCCACAAGCGGTTCGGCGTCCACGAATGTGGGCCTAGGCAATGGCCACGACACCGCCCTTCAAGTTTCTCAAACCTTTGATCTTGGTCTGCCCTTGCGCGATGCCCGAGATGCTTTTGAAAAAGCCTACTTTGAATTTCACTTGGCCAACGAGGGCGGCTCCATGACACGCGTGGCCGATAAAACAGGTTTGGAGCGCACCCACCTGTATCGCAAATTGAAGCAATTGGGCGTTGACCTTACCAAGGGCAAGCGCACTGGCGCATGACATTTTGCAGTTCATGACGTGGATTTGTCGTTTCGTCGCAAACCAGGTGCATTAAGCGTTTTATCTTTTTACATTAGGCCCATTCCAAACAACGAGGCCTTATGACAACACCATCTTCTTCTGCCAATCCCATTAATTGGCAAGCCGCCAAAGATATATTCCACGCCTACGCCACTTGGTTGGTCAGTATCAGTTGGATGCTATTTTGGGGGCTGTCAATTGTGCTGCTCACTGCCTTGGGCATTCTCCAGTTGCCACAACTGGCGTTCTTGATCATCCTCACTTCAATTGTGATCAAGGCCACGTTCAAGCAACAAATTCAAGCAGAACAAAAAGCCACGGCCGCCACCTATTTGGCCGAAGCCGAACAACTCAAGCGTCAATTGGTAGAGGCGCGCATGGCCACCATGCAGGCGCAAGTAGAACCCCACTTTTTGTTCAACACCTTGGCCTCAATCGATCATCTGATTGAAACAGATCCGCCACGGGCCAGCTTGATGCAAAAAAGTTTGATTGCTTTGTTGCGTGCCACGCTGCCCACCATGCGCGAGCAAACACCCAACACCGTGCGCTATTTGGGCCAAGAGTTAAGCGTCATTCGGCCCTACCTCGACATTCAAAAAATGCGCATGGAAGATCGTCTGCAAATTCAATGGGATATTCCAGAGGGCCTAAATTCTGCCGAAATGCCCAACATGATGGTGCTCAGCCTGGTGGAAAATGCCTTCAAGCACGGACTAGAGCCCAAAGCTGAGGGCGGCACATTGGTGTTGCGTGCAGAAGTCTCGCATGGCAAATTGGTGGTCACGGTGAAAGATTCTGGCGTGGGATATTTTCCAACCGATCCCAAAGAACAATCTCAAACTGCTCAGGGCGGTTTTGGTTTAAAAAACATTCGCGACAGACTGGCGCTTATTTATGGCGATCAAGCCAGCTTGATGATTCGAGCGTTAGAGCCCTATGAAGGCTTTGGCACCTTGGCTGTTCTGTCCTTGCCCTACAAGCTTGCGCCCATCGAAGCCACTGTCGGTCTTTGAAATTCTTTTGAACATGAACATGTCAAAGATGCCGCGTGCCGTGATTGCAGACGATGAGCGACTCATGCGCGATCAACTGCGCACTAGGTTGCTTCAAGTTTGGCCAGAATTGGTAATTGTGGCGGAGGCTAAGAACGGCCTTGAAGCAGTTCAAGCTGTTATCGAGCACCAGCCCGACGTGATCTTTTTGGACATCCGAATGCCTGGCCTCACTGGCGTGGAGGCGGCCAAAGAAATTGCGCAACTTGAATTGAGCGACGACGCCTTGTTGCCTGAAATGGTTTTCATCACAGCCTACGATCAGTACGCCATCGATGCGTTTGAACAGGGTGTGGTTGACTATGTTTTAAAACCTGCAGAGCCTGAAAGACTGAGGCTGACGGCAGAGCGATTGAAGACAAGGTTGAAGCAACGCAGCAATGATGTGATTGACCCCGCGGCCGACCATTCCCTTGCAAGCCATTCTGTCCAGCAACTGCTGCATTTGCTTTCGGCCAAAGTTTCAGGACATCCCGCTCACTATTTATCGTGGCTTCAAGCTTCGGTGGGTCAAACCATTCAGATGGTGGCGGTGGAAGATGTGCTCTATTGTGTGAGCGACGAAAAATACACCCGAGTGCAAACAGCTAAGCAAGAGTTTCTCATTCGCAAGCCCATCAAAGAATTGGTGGATGAGTTAGACCCAGCTGTTTTTTGGCAAATTCACAGAAGTACTTTGGTCAATGTGAAGGCCATTGCGGGGGTGGTGCGTGATGAGCGTGCAAGGCAAGCGGTCTTGGTGAAGGGGCGAACTGAGAAGTTGCTGGTAAGCCGAAGTGCTTCGCAACTGTTTCGAGGCATGTAACAAGGTCTAAGGAAGTGCAACTGGACTGAGCTTAATTTGACGAGTGTCTTCGCTGGGCAGTTTGATGTATTGGCCTTGGAAGTAAAGCCGCACAAGCGCAAAATTGGGACTGTAAACCCTGAAAGGTGGAGGCCCATAAATGCTTCGCGCCTGGCCTGATGCCAATGACAGGCTTGCCACACGTTGTTCGCTGTCTTGGATGCAAACGGTGGCATTCTCTAAAGCCACAACATGCACATACTCACCTCGCTTTCGAGGCAAAGCTGCTTGAATTTCGATTTCTGAAGAGCCCCATTTGCATGTGCCGCTTAGCATTTCAGGTGCTTCAGAATTTTCCAATGTGGCTGCTGCGCTCATGATTGGTTTTTCGGTCTCTGATGGCGGTGCAGCGACAGCATCAACTTGCTGAGTGTTCAATTTTTCTGCATCAGGCGGTGTTACTTTGCTTTCAACAGTTGGGTTCGTTTTGACCGATGGATTGGCAGTGTCATCTATTTGGAAAATGACCAAGGCCAATATGGCAATGAGAATGAAAGCCAGCCCAAGCCAATAAGGTTTGGAGTTTGAAGTCGGCGCTTGCTGGGGCTGATCTGTTTTTTCAATCGGCTCAACTTGAACGCTAGGCAAGGGCGAAGGCGAAGGTGAAGGCGAGGGCGAGGGTGAAGGAGTGGGGGCAATAGTAGAAGCCAACTTCAAGTGGTGCCCGAAAAATTTCAAGAGCTTCTGACCCGTTGAAAACTTAATTGCAGGACTGTAGAAACCAGAGTCACCACCTTTTTCAAGCTGCTTAACTTGGAGTGTTGAAAGCATGTTGCGACGTGCCAATGTGGCAAGGTCCATCCCCGCTTTAATGCGCAAACTTTCTAACAGCGCACCATGTTCTGGTGTCCATTCTGGTTTGTTCATGGGGCTTGATGAGGTGAGGGCGTAAATATTTTTGACGACTTTATTCTAATGATCCTTATATAAAACAGCAAGTTATTCTACTTTTTAGAAGAAATACCTCAAGTCATGGGCTGGACGTGACAGCCAGTACTGCCTAGAATCCGGCTCCCAAACCTCTTAAAACTCATGCAACTCATGTGGCTTTCTGGCCCGACTGGCCAGGTTAAATCGATCTCCGTCACTGCGCGCAATATGCTCATTGCTGCAGGTGCTTTGGGCATGGCGCTGCTGCTTTTGGGTTTTGCGCTCAATTGGGTTGGCTTAAGGGTTGCCGTCGAGTACAACCCCGATCTTGCACGCAGCTTGGGCGGCGTCACGACCGAAGCGGAGCAAATGCGAATGGAGTCTGTCTACAGGCAAAACTTGAGACAACTTCAAGCATCGTTGGATCAAACCGTTCAAGACGTGAAAAAACTGGAAGTCCTCAAAAACAGATTCATGAGTTTGGCGACGCCGGCAGGCTTGAAGGATCGAAGCCCCTCCACACAAAATTCAAAAGGCGGCCCGTTTGTTTTGCCAAGCATGAGTCAAAATTTCATGGGCCAAATTTTCAAGCAACCTCTCCAAACCGAGTTGCAACAAACCGCGGCACAAGTGCATTCAGTCAACCAGTTGTTAAGCATTCAACATCAACATTGGGAGCAGCACTTAACGTGGCTAGAGGCGCTGCCCATTGGCCTGCCCATTCAAAGCGAATTTCGATTGACCAGTGGTTTTGGATTGCGAAACGATCCATTCACGGGCGTCTTGGCCATGCATGAAGGCATTGATTTTTCTGCAGAAATTGGAACCCCTGTTGTTGCGCCGGCCAAAGGTCAGGTGGTTCGTTCGGAATGGGATGCAACTTATGGCAATGTGATTGAAATCAAGCATGCCGAAAATTTCCTGACTCGCTATGCACATCTCAGCAAGCGCTTGGTCAAGGAAAACACGCCTGTTCAAAGCGGCACCCCAATAGGCAACGTGGGCAACACAGGCCGATCGACAGGGCCTCATTTGCATTACGAAATTTTTCAAAATGGTCGGGTTCTTAACCCGCTCACTGTTTTACCTGCCACACCGAATTAAATTGTTCACTCAATAAACCATTAACCCAGCAAAGAGGCACTATGTTCGATCAATTCAGCCGCAAATCGATGGCCACGAACTCAGAAAAATTTGACACCATCGTTGGGCGGACAACCACCATTCAGGGCAACATGGTGCTGCTAGACAGTATTCGCATTGACGGTCGAGTTTTGGGCAATATTGAGTCTGCGCCAGATTGCAAAATTGCAGTGGCCATTGGCCCGACAGGCGAGGTGACGGGCGACGTCAAGGCACACCGCGTCATGGTGGCGGGCAAAGTTTTTGGCAACATTCATGCTGCCGATCGGGTTGAGCTTCAAAAAGACTCCTCGGTACAAGGCGATATTTCCTATGGGTCTATCGCTGTTGAACATGGGGCCAAGTTGTCGGGGCTTGTCATTCAGAGCAAGATACTCAATGACTCGGCTTCAGGCGCGCAAGCTGCGATCCAAAGCGCGCAGTCGGCTCAAAACGCCCCGTAAATCAAATTTGCTGAGCTTCTTGCCAGCAAGCCTACAATGGGGCAATTTTGAGTATCATTGTGATACGAATGACTGACACAAGCCCCATGAGACTTTTTGCATGCTATGAGTGAGTTCGGAGCACGCGGCCAAGATTCGACTTCTGAGTTCTTTTTCAGGGTCACCGATCGCCTGCAAATGGAGAGTTGCCTCAGCGCGCTGGTGCAAGACTGCAAAAGCGTGGTTATCTCCAGTGAGTCCAATGAACTCATTGATCATTACGGCGCCTCATTTGTTCGGCGCATCAAACAAAAATTACCACACAGCCAGCTAGAAGTTTTCTTGCCTCGGGACACCGATGCCATGTTAGAGCGATTCAACCAGTTGCTCAACACACTTTCATTGGACGTCGCCACCAAAACACGCAATGGCTTAGGGCCTGAAAAGGTGTGGGTGGTTCACGATGCCAATGCCATGGGCGGCCACGAAATTCAGCTCCTCACCCGCCTGATTCAACAATTTCCCGGTGCCGGTATTAGCGTCGTTCTCATGTTCACACAAGGACCTGCTCAGGGCGATGCCATTGCCAATGAAAACAAGCAATTCATCTCTTGGTCCTTAGAACTGCCCACCTCAGAACAAAAATTGGCCACCATTCAGCAGGCGCGCAAAAACGGCCAAGAGGAAGCGGCAGTCGAATTTTTCAATCGCCTTACCAAATCGGCCGTCAAGAGGGCGCCTTCTCAAACTGCCTCCTCCAACAGCACCCCCAACTCGGCCAAAGCGGCCGTCAAACAACCCGTAGCCAAAAAGCCCAGCAACATAGCGCGAAACCTCGCACTCTCGGTGATCGTTGTAGGCTTGCTTGCCATTTCAATGGGCGTGGCTTTTTGGATGAACCCAGAAGTGGGCGATGAATTTTTGGCCAGGGTTGGCACTTGGGTCAGAATTGCTGCGCAGCCAAAGAAAGAAATTGCGCCGCCTGTGGAAACTAAGACCGAAGCAAGTCCCCCAGAAAATGCCAGCAAAGAACCTCAGCCTGGGGCGCCTAATTTAACGCAGCTAGAGCCTAAGGTCGAACTGGTGTCAGAACCGCCTCCCCCCCAGCCTGCGCCGGCCATCAATCCGCCCCCCCCGCCTGCCGAGAAAGCGCCCGAAGTCAAAGTCATTACCGAGTTGCCCGAAGCGGCTATTCAGGGGCGTCTGTGGCTCAAGAGTTTGCCTGCTGAGGCTTATGTGCTTGAGCATGGAAGTTTTGCCTCAGTCAAAGAAGCACGCGCTTTTATTAGAAACAAAGAGTGGCTGGTCAATGCGCGCATTACGCCGGTATTTACGGAGGGCAAAGACGAAGCCAGATTTGCCGTCATGACAGGCCCTTTCAGGTCAGTCGACCGCGCTAAAAATACCATCACCCGGTTAAAACTGCCAACCAATGTCACCATCACATCGGTTCAAATGGCCACCACTCAGGCTGCTCCTAACAAGCCCAAACCCTGATTGATTTGAAGCCCCCCAAGCCTTGATGAATTTGCAGCAGAGTCAGTTTTTAGATAGGTGACAAGCCACCCATTTTGACCTCACCCTTAATTTTGGGTGGAATGATGGTAATTGAAATTCGGCGGTTCAAGGGGTTGGTTGGGTCTTGCACCATAGAAGGCACGCTGTCGCCGTAGCCAATGACTTGTGAAATGCGTTCAATTGGCACCTTTTCAAGAATCAATTCTCGTCTGGCCGAATTGGCACGCTCGGCAGACAACTCCCAATTGCTGTAACCAACGGTGCCGCCGCCGCCATAAGGCTCTGCATCGGTATAGCCTTCAATTTTTAATTTGTGAGTCGGGCATTTGTTTGCCACTGCCGCAATTTTTTGAAATTGCTTTTTAGCAAAGTCTGACAAGATGGTGCCACCTCTTTGGAACAAGGGGTCACCGGCGTCTTTCAAGGTAATGCGCAACCCGTCTGAGGAGTAGTCAATGTCGAAAGGGGCCTTGCCAGATTGAAGACCTGCATCGCCAGCGATGAGCGCTTTCAGTTCGTTGGCGACGGGCTCAATGCAAGAAGTGTCAATCCGTTCGCGTTTTGAAATATTGTCAAAAAGCATGACCCACACCACAATGAAAAAAGCCATGAGCACCGTGACGAAGTCGGCATAAACCAATTTCCAAGCACCGTGTGTGCTTAGCTTTTTGATTTTCTTCTTGTGGAAACGTCTTGATATGGTGGGTTTTGTTTTGGTGCCAGGCCCGGGTTTAAGGGGCAGCGTTGGTATCTCAGAGGGATCTTCTGAGCTTGGAACGTCAGTGACGGTGGCCGGTGTCATTCCATTAACCCGTCAACTTGTTGCCCGAGGTGGCCATGACGCCCTCAGCCAGTTCGGTCATGGTGGGCCGCTGGTCTGTGAACATCACTTTACGGCCATATTCCACCGCAATCATGGGTGAAAAATTGCTGTAGTTGGCAATCAAAATTTCTTTCACAGCTTCGTAAGGCTTGACGTCTGCAGAAGCCAGTTGCTCCATGGAGCGACTGATGGGCAACATCATGGCGTAGGCAGAAAACACGCCCAGCAATGTCCCAATCAAGGCCTCCGAAATCAGGTCACCAATTTCACCAGGACCAATGCCAGTTTTAATGGACGTCAAGGCATGAACAACGCCAATAATGGCTGCCACAATACCAAATGCGGGCATGCTATCGGCCAGTGTGGCAATGGATTCAGACGGCTCAAGCGCTTCTTGGTTCATCACTTCAATTTCCTGCGCCATCACTGACTCGAGTTGCCCTAAGGTCACAGTGCCGTCCATCATCATTCTGAAATAGTCGGTAATGAATTCAATGAGGCGATCGCTTTTAAGAACAGTGGGGTATTTGGTAAAAAGCTCGCTTTGTTTGGGATCGGAAATGTCACCCTCAATCGACAAGGCGCCATCGCGTTTGATCTTTTGCAACAATTCAAACATGAGGCAAAGAAGCCCCAAGTTGGCATCTTTACCGCTATGAGAAGGCAGAAAAATACGGAAGAAAGCGCGTCCCAAGCTTTTCAGGTTGCGCCATTTGTTTGAAGCCACCAAGGTGCCCAATGCAGCGCCAAAAATGATCAAATATTCTTGCGGCACCCACAACTGCTCGTAGGTACCGCCTAGCCATAAGAAGCCAAAAACACAAGACCCAAGGGCAATAATCCAACCAGCACCAAGGTTCATATCAATACAACGGACTGTGCCGCGAGGTTAAAAGTAAATCAAAAAATATTAGCATCAAATAAATTGCTCAGCATTACAAGTTTGATATCCAGTCAGAATATCAGGCTCGTAATACAGCCCCTCAATTCAATCACAATTTTTGAAAGAGTGAATTGGCATCCAGCTTGGTCATGATCGATTGAGCGGCTTGCAATAAGGCGTTGGACTTCACCAAACCTGCCGTTGCTGTTGCTAAATCGGTGTCAAGCAAGTTGCTGCGCTGTACTTCGACATTGTTTTTTTGCACATCGGCCGCTTCGGTGGCGGCATCGAGTTGGTTCTGCAAAAGCCCAGTTTTCACTTGAGCCCTGGTGACTTGTTTGAGGACCAATTGAATGTTGTCCATGTCGCCCGACGACAAGGCGGTTCCGGCCGTGAGTTTGTCGCGCACCGAGCCCATGAAAGTCATGACACTTTGTGTCATGCCGTTAGGAGCCAACATGACTTCATCAAAACTCAATGCGGTTTCTAAACTGACATTGGGCGCTACCAACACACTGGAAGGTGCAGTAGCCCTCAAGATTTGTTCACCATTGGCGTCCTTGGCCTGCGACATTTGATTCACAGTGTTGTACAAGGTGCCCGCCTGCTGGCCTAATATTTTCAGGCCATCGACACCCAAAGTACCGTTGCCTGCCTGCACCATCATTTGCTGAAACTTAGTCAAAGCAAGATTGATGTTATTCAATTGTGAGTCGGTCGATGCCAACGAAGCAGTAATGTGATTTTGATTCACTTTGAACATGGCAAATTGCGCATTGTCTAAATCAATCTGCACACCCAAACCCGCAGCCAATGCATCATCAGATGCCATTTGATATTTTCGGCCAGAAGAAATTTGCTGCTGATACTTCACCACATCGGAAGTGTGTTGCTGCATGGACGAGACGCCGCTGTCAAAGACCTGTTGGCTGCTAATTCTCATGGTGTAGGTCCTCGTTTAATCATTA
>CAXNGF010000032.1:0-11790 GCA_964201905.1 Limnohabitans sp.
CTTGTAGAAGCTCTGTCAGACTCCTTTCCAGTGCCACTTCCAGGCTGGGGTGCGCACCAAAGGAGGCAAACACGCCGCCAGTGCGCGGGTTCATGAGGGTGACGCACATGACGGGATAGGTGCCGCCCAGTGAGGCATCTTTGACCAACACCGGAAAGCCTTGCGCTTCAAGACCTTGAATGCCAGCCATGATACTGGGGTATTTGGCCAGTACGTTGGCGGGCACATCGGGCAAACAAATTTCGCCTTCCAGAATTTCTTTCTTAACGGCGCGCTCAAAAATTTCGGACAAGCATTGCACTTGGGCTTCGGCCAGCGTGTTGCCAGCGCTCATGCCATTGCTTACGAACAAGTTTTCTACCAAGTTGGAGGGGAAGTACACCACCTGCTGGTCTGATTGCCGCACATAGGGCAGCGAGCAAATTCCGCGTTCAACATTGCCCGAGTTGGTATCGACCAAGTGCGAGCCTTTTAACTCGCCATCGAGGTTGTAGATGCTCAGGCAGTACGGGTCGAGAATTTCTTTGGGCAGCGCATCCTTCTTGCCTGGCTTGAACCATTTCTCGTTGGGGTAATGCACAAAATCGGCGTTAGCCAAGTCTTCGCCCCAATACGCACCTGCGTAAAAGTGATTGTTGTTGAGTCGCTCAATGTATTCACCCAAGGCAGAAGCCAGCGCGCTTTCTTTGGTTGCGCCTTTGCCGTTGGTAAAACACATGGGCGAATGCGCATCGCGAATATGCAGTGACCACACATTGGGAATGATGTTGCGCCACGAGGCAATTTCAATCTTGATGCCAAGGCCGGCCAAGATGCCTGACATGTTGGCAATGGTTTGCTCCAGTGGCAAATCTTTGCCCAAGATGAAGGTGCTGGTTTCTGCGTTCGGCCTGAGGCTCAATAAGGCTTGTGCATCGGCATCGAGGTTGGCCACTTCTTCAATGACAAACTCAGGCCCCTCTTGCACCACTTTTTTAACGGTGCATCGCTCAATAGAATTCAAGATGCCGCGGCGGTCTACTTCAGAAATATCGGGCGGCAGCTGTACCTGAATTTTGAAGGTCTGCTGGTAGCGGTTTTCGGGGTCGACAATGTTGTTTTGCGAAAGGCGAATGTTCTCAGTGGAGATTTTTCGTGTATCGCAATAAAGCTTTACAAAGTAAGCGGCGCACAAAGCTGAAGAGGCCAAAAAATAGTCAAAAGGGCCAGGGGCTGAGCCATCGCCCTTGTAGCGAATAGGTTGGTCGGCTATCACCGTGAAGTCATCGAACTTGGCTTCTAGGCGAAGCTTGTCGAGAAAATTGACTTTGATTTCCATGGTTTGTATTCAATCACTGTTTGCGCAACGATAATGCAAAAGTGATCTGAAATTCGCGATCGCATCGGTTTACCGCTTTAAAACTTTCAAACTCCCTTCAAATGCCCAGGTCAAAAACCTCATCAAAATGAATGTTTTGCTGAAATCAGAATCTGTGAGCTTTTGGCAAGCCTTTGTCTTTTGGCTCAAATTAGGCTTCATCAGCTTTGGCGGCCCTGCGGGTCAAATTGCCATCATGCACGAAGAGTTGGTGGTTAGACGGCGCTGGCTATCTGAAAAACGTTTCCTTCATGCGCTCAATTACTGCATGGTGTTGCCTGGCCCGGAAGCCCAACAGTTGGCCACCTACATTGGTTGGTTGATGCACAAAACACGGGGTGGCATTGTGGCTGGTGTTTTGTTTGTATTGCCCTCACTGTTCCTCTTAATTGCGCTGTCATGGATTTACATAGCCTACGGTCAAGTCGCTTGGGTGGCCGGATTGTTTTATGGCATCAAGCCCGCCGTGACCGCCATCGTCATTCAAGCTGCGCATCGCATCGGCTCTCGGGCTTTAAAAAATAATTTTTTGATGGCCATTGCAGCGGCCAGTTTCGTCGCCATCTTTGCACTCAATGTGCCCTTTCCAATCATCGTTTTAGCAGCTGCAATCATTGGTTTTGTAGGAGGCCGCAAATGGCCTGATTCCTTCAGTGCAGGAGGTGGCCATGCCGCCTCACAAGCCAACTACGGAAATGCGCTCATCAACGATGACACGCCCACACCTGCGCATGCCATCTTCTCTGTGAAGCGTTTGCTGCAGGTGCTGCTAGCAGGCTTGGTTTTATGGGCTGTGCCCATGGGTTACTTGGTGCTACACAACGGATGGGATCACACCTTCACCCAAATGAGTTGGTTCTTTACCAAAGCGGCGCTACTGACTTTTGGCGGTGCTTATGCCGTATTGCCTTATGTGTACCAAGGCGCAGTTGAGCAGTTTGCTTGGATCACAGCCACTCAAATGATCGATGGTTTGGCCTTAGGAGAAACCACGCCGGGCCCGCTCATCATGGTGGTGGCTTTTGTGGGATTTGTAGGGGGCTATGTCAAAGCTGTGTTGGGCCCTGACAGTTTGTTTTTAGCGGGTGCATTAGCGGCCACGCTGGTCACATGGTTCACATTTTTACCATCATTTATTTTTATCTTGGCAGGCGGACCGATGGTGGAGAGTACGCACAACGATTTGAAGTTCACCGCACCATTGACAGCCATCACCGCAGCCGTGGTGGGCGTGATTGTGAATTTGGCCTTGTTCTTTGCCCATCACACACTGTGGCCACAAGGCCTGAGTGGCGCCATCGATGTGCCATCGGCCATCATTGCGGTGGCTGCGGCCGTAGCACTGCTCAAATTCAAGCTCAATGTGATGCATGTTATTGGGGTGTGTGGGTTGATTGGCATTGGCTTACAATACGCGGCGAAGTAAATCATTGGAAAGAGATAAAAGCTTAACTCGACAGATCTCCATTTAATCAAACTAAACAATGACCAAAGAATTCGACATCGTGGTGCACGGCGCCACTGGCTTTACTGGCCGCCTCATTGCAGAGTATTTACTCACCCTCTCAGACACTGGCCTCACATGGGCCATGGGTGGTCGCAGTTTAGAAAAGTTGCAAGCAGTCCGGGACGAAATTGGCGCACCTGCTTCTACCCCCTTGGTGGTCATTGAAAGCAGCGACGAGGCTTCTCTGAAGTCTTTGATGTCCAAAACTCGTTTGGTCATTTCAGCAGTGGGCCCCTACCAGTTGTACGGCAATGAACTCATCAAAGCCTGCGCCGAATCAGGCGTTGACTATGTTGACTTGTGCGGCGAGCCCGCATGGATGCGCCACATGATTGACCAGCACCAAGCCACCGCCCAAGAAAGCGGCGCTCGCTTGGTCTTCTCTTGCGGCTTTGACTCAAGCCCCTTCGACTTGGGTGTGCTCATGGCACAAGACGAAATGACAAAACGTTTTGGCAAGCCCGCGCCACGTGTGCGCGGCCGTGTCCGTAAAATGAAGGGCACATTTTCTGGCGGCACAGCAGCCAGCTTCAAAGCCACCATGGCAGCAGCAGCCACACAGCCTGGCGTCATTGACCTCTTAAAAAACCCCTTCTCACTCACACCAGGCTTTGAAGGCCCGCGCCAACCCGCAGGCCACAAACCCATGTTGGACGAAGTCATGGGCGTCTGGGTTGCGCCCTTCATCATGGCCACCATCAACACGCGCAATGTGCACCGTTCCAACTTTTTAATGAACCATGTGTGGGGCTCCAATTTTGCATACGACGAAATGATCGTCACCGGACCTGGCGAAAAAGGCGAAGCCATTGCCAATGCCATTGCGCAAGACAAGAGCATGAGTGAAGACAAACTCAAACCCGGCGAAGGCCCTTCCAAAGCCGAGCGCGAAGCAGGCAGCTACGACGTCCTGTTCATTGCCACCAACGAGCAAGGCCAATCGGTGCAAGTGGGCGTCAAGGGCGACCGCGATCCTGGTTATGGCAGCACTTCCAAAATGATTGCAGAAGCGGCCATTTGCTTGTTGAAAGACGCCACTGAAACCAAGGGCGGGTTCTGGACACCCGCTTCAGCCATGGGCAATGCCCTCATTGCGCGTCTGCAGTCACATGCAGGCCTGACGTTTACTGTGGAATAAAGCGCTTTGCAGTTCAAGGATTAAGTTCCATCGCCGAAGGCAAAAAGCCTTTCAGACTGTGTACGCCATTGGCAAACAAAATGGCATTCACAGTAGCCTGCGCAGTGGCTTCTGCAGCCATCACTGTCAGGAGCATCATGTCGGGTGCGGTACTTTCAGCACAAGTGGCCATGGCAAACAAAGTATCGCCATCTAAAGTGGTGTGAGCAGGCCGAATGCTTCGCGCAAACCCATCATGGGCACTCATGGCCAAACGTTTAGCCTGCGCTTTGGTCAAGTTGGCATTGGTGGCCACCACACCAATGGAGGTGTTGGTGCCCGCCATAGGAATGGCCGAACTTTGACCCGCCAGCAATGCTTGTTGCGTATTCAGCAAGCGCGTACCGTCAGCCGTACGGGCACCCGCCAACACCTGACCCGTGGCAGGGTCAATCACATCGCCCACGGCGTTGCAAGCCACCATGGCGCCCACTTGCCAGGGGCCCACTCTGACCAACGCATGGCCTATTCCGCCTTTCATGGCGCGAGGCAAGCCAAACAACTTTCCCACAACGGCGCCAGCGCCAGCGCCAACATTGCCAGACATGGGTAGGACCACCGAACGCATGGCACTGGCAGACATTGGCTTTTGATAAAGCGCATCTTCGCAAGCCGCATAGCCAGCGGCGGCGTCGGGCCTGATTTTGGCGTTGTCGCCTTCCCGCACAAGTGGCAAGTCAAATAAAACAGCGGCTGGCACGATGGGTACACACCCATGGCCAGTTTGAAATCCAAGGTTGCGTTCGTCCAACCAACGCATGACACCGCTGGCCGCGTCCAAGCCAAAGGCGCTGCCCCCAGACAACAACACCGCATGCACCTTGTCGACCAAATTGGTGGGGTCGAGCAAATCGGTTTCTCGGGTGCCAGGGGCAGCACCACGCACGTCGACACCTCCCACAGCGCCTTGGGGGGCCAAGACCACCGAGCACCCGGTTAAGCGCTGGCTAGAGGTAAAGTGGCCCACGTGCAAGCCTGCAATGTCGGCAATGCTGCCGTAATGCGGGTTGGCTCTTTCGCTCAATCGGTTGTTTACAATGTTCTGAGATGTCATGTGAAAACCTTTTATCAATGCAAGGACCAGTCAGCGCCATCGCGCCAGACCGGCTACAAGCTCTGAAGTCACAAGGATAACGCTTGTCTTCCTTTGTAATCCAACGTTTCTTCAGTTTTTTCGCCACCTTGGCGGTCACGTCGGTGGTGGTGTTCGGCGTGCTTGAATGGTTGCCAGGCAACGCAGCGCAAGTTATTTTGGGCGAAACCGCAACCCCAGAATCTTTGGCAGCCATGGAAGAAAAATTGGGCCTCAACCAGCCGGCCCTATCGCGTTATGTTGAATGGGTGGGGGGCTTGCTTCAAGGCCAATCGGGCATGAGTATTTCCTACGACACCCCCACAGCCGCGCTCATGATCGAGCGCCTGCACGTGACCTTGCCATTGGCCATCATGGCCATGAGCATGACCACCCTCATGGCCTTGTGTCTGGGTTTGTATGCCGCCTCCAAACAAAATACCGCAGGTGATATGGGGGTCATGACTCTCAGCCAATTGGGCTTGGCTTTGCCTAATTTTTGGTTGGCCATTTTGTTGATCTTGCTTTTTGCCGTGCACCTTCAATGGGTGAGTGCAGGGGGTTTTCCGGGATGGTCTAAAGAAGATGGTGGTGGCTTGTGGGCTGGCACTGCGGCTTTGATATTGCCGGCCATGGCCTTGGCAGCTGTGCAAACCGCCATTCTCACGCGGGTCACGCGTTCTGCAGTCATTGAATCGATGTCTGAAGATTACGTGCGCACTGCGCGTGCCAAGGGCTTATCCAAGCAACAAGTGCTGTGGCGACACGTGCTGCGCAATGCCATGATTCCCGTGGTCACGGTCATGGGTTTGCAATTTGGCAACCTCATCACCAGCGCCATCGTGATTGAAAACGTGTTTGTACTTCCTGGCATTGGCCGTCTCATTTTTCAGGCCATTGCCAACCGCGATTTGATTGTGGTACGCGACGTGGTCATGCTGCTGTCGGCCATGGTCATTTTGATCAACTTCTTCATTGACTTGCTCTATGCCTGGATTGATCCACGCTTAAAAACAGGTGCGGCGGCCGTATGAGCTCAGCACCAACTTTCAATCGCAGTGTGCAGCGGGCTTTCAAGCACCGCAGTTTTGTGACGGGTTCAGCCATTGTGTTTTTGCTTGTTGTCAGCGCAGCGGTGTCCTTGTTTTGGTCACCCTACCCAGTGGGTGACATAGACATTCCCAACAAATTAGCGGCTGTCAGTGCCCAACATTGGTTTGGCACTGACAGCCTTGGACGCGACATTGCGTCTCTGTTGTTGGTAGGCAGTCAAAACTCTTTGCTAGTCGGTTTCATTGCGGTGGGCATTGGCTTGGGTTTTGGCGTTCCACTGGGCCTCATGGCGTCTGCCCAACGCGGCTGGGTCGAAGAGGTGATCATGCGCGCTGCCGACTTCACTTTTGCTTTTCCCGCATTGCTCTCGGCCATTTTGCTCACAGCTATTTACGGGCCAGGCTTGGTGATCAGCATCACGGCCATTGGTATTTTCAACATCCCAGTGTTTGCACGTATCACGCGGGGTGCGGCCAATGCCGTGTGGTCGCGCGACTTCACCTTGGCAGCAAGTGCCGCAGGCAAAACAAAATGGGCCATTACCTGGGAGCATGTGTTGCCCAATGTGGCCAGTGTGCTCATTGTGCAAGCTACCGTGCAATTTGCCATTGCCATCTTGGCAGAGGCCGCTTTGTCTTACTTGGGACTGGGTACGCAGCCGCCCAATCCCAGTTGGGGTCGGATGCTGAATGAAGCGCAATCGCAAATGTTTCAAGCGCCTATGCTGGCGGTGTACCCAGGCATCGCCATTGCCCTGGCCGTGCTAGGTCTGAATTTAATGGGCGATGGACTGCGTGACCTGCTCGACCCTCGATTGTCGAGAACGCGATAAGCGCACTGGCTTGAACATGACTGCTTCCAACGCCACCCCTTTGTTGTCCGTTCGCAATTTGCGAGTGGCCTTGCAAACATCGTACGGCCAACTGGAAGCTTTGCGCGGGGTCGATTTTGAAATGCAGCGCGGTGAGACATTGGGTTTGATTGGCGAGAGCGGATGCGGCAAATCACTCACCGCTTTGGCCATCATGGGATTGCTGCCAGAAAGCGCCACAGTTTCGGGATCGATAGCCTTGAATGGCCAGGAGCTCACTCAACTGAGTGATCAAGATTTGTGCGTCATGCGAGGTGCTCGGATGGCCATGATTTTTCAAGAGCCTATGACTGCACTCAATCCTTTGCACCCCATTTGGAAACAAATTGCAGAGCCTCTTCAGTTGCATCAGGGCATGGACTTGGTCTCTGCCAAAGCACGTGCGCTTGAATTGTTAGAGCGCGTTGAATTGCCTCGGGCGCGCGAACGCTTGGATAATTATCCGCATCAACTCTCGGGAGGTCAGCGCCAGCGCGTCATGATCTCCATTGCCTTAGCCTGTCAGCCCGACATTTTGATTGCCGACGAACCTACCACGGCCCTTGATGTCACAGTTCAAAAAGAAGTGTTGGCCTTGATTCGCCAGTTGGTGACCGAAGATGGCATGGGCCTTCTGTTAATTAGCCACGACTTGGGCCTGATGCGCGACCAAGTTGAGCGCATCATGGTGATGTATGGCGGTGCTGTTGTTGAAAGTGCGCCCACACCGGCCTTGTTTGCAATGCGCGCACACCCCTATACCCAAGGCCTGTTTGCAGCGCGCCCTCAGCTGGGCTTGAAACGCGGCACACGCCTGCAGACCATCGCTGGCAATGTGCCTGAAATTTTCAATTGGCCACAAGGCTGCGCATTTGCCGACCGCTGCACTTATGTGCAAAACAATTGCATACAGATTTCGCCGCAGCTTGAACTTGTGCCCAACACGGCACATGTCATTGATGCCATGCATGCCAACAAGCCAAGTCAGGTTTCTGCGCATTGGGTGCGTTGTCCCCAATGGCAAAAATTGGAGGCGGCAACATGAACAGCCTTCAAAGCGTTTTGCTAGATGTGCAACACGTGAGTCAGCA
This sequence comes from Limnohabitans sp., assembly GCA_964201905.1. Classification (GTDB taxonomy): domain Bacteria; phylum Pseudomonadota; class Gammaproteobacteria; order Burkholderiales; family Burkholderiaceae_C; genus Limnohabitans_A. The sequence goes on from CAXNGF010000032.1 coordinate 8,108, forward strand.
ATATGCTTTACCTAAGCCTTCTGTGTTTGCCAAGGCAGGGCACATTCAAGCTTTGAATGATGTGAGTTTTCAATTGTCTGCTGGCAAGAGCATGGGCATTGTGGGCGAGTCGGGTTCGGGCAAATCGACCTTGGCTCGTTTGGTTATGGCCCTTGAAAAACCCACGCAAGGTCAGGTCCTGTTCAAAGGGCAAAACTTGAACGCATTGCCGCAGGACCAACTTCGGCATGCGCGCAGCGATTTCCAAATGGTCTTCCAAGACCCCTATGGCTCACTAGATCCACGGCAAAAAGTTTTGCGCATTGTGGCAGAGCCGCTGCACAGCACCTTAAACAGGGGTTCTGGTCAAGCACTGAGTGCCCAAGATTTAAAAGACCGCGCAGCTCTTGCACTCACAGAAGTAGGCTTGCGGGCCTCAGACCTTGACAAATACCCGCATGAATTTTCTGGCGGTCAACGCCAGCGCATCGCCATCGCCAGGGCCCTGATCACCCGCCCTTCGCTGATTGTGGCAGACGAGCCTGTGAGCGCTTTGGATGTCTCGGTGCAAGCCCAGGTGCTTAACCTCATGATGGACTTGCAGGACCGTTTTGGCTTGAGTTACTTGTTTGTCAGCCATGATCTTGCAGTCGTCAATCTGATGTGCGACGATGTGATCGTTTTGCAGCATGGACAGGTGGTGGAGGCTGGTTCGGCCGGTGAAATTTTTCAACGGCCACAACACCCCTATACCCAAGCATTGCTGGCTGCCATTCCAGGCCTATCGCAGTGATAAACAAAACTGCAAGCCAAGTATTTGAAGATGAAGTCTAATTATTGATGAAGGAGTTTTTCATGACACTAGCACCTCGTTCAACGCGTCGCCAACTGGGCCAATTTGGTTTAGCCCTGGTTGCAGCCGCTAGCATCATTCTTGTTCATCCTACAGCCCATGCACAGTCGAAAAAAGACAGCGTGGTGGTGGGCATGATTTTGGAGCCCACCAGCCTCGATCCAACCACAGCGCCAGCAGCAGCCATTGGTGAAGTGGTGCACTACAACATTCTTGAAGGCCTTACCAAGATCAATGTCGATGGCTCTGTGACACCTTTGCTGGCTGAAAGCTGGGCCATGGACGCTGACGGAAAAGCCTTTACCTTCAAACTGCGCAAGGGTGTGAAGTTTCAAGACGGCGCAGCTTTTGATTCGGCTGCTGTGAAGTTCAGCTTTGATCGAGCCAAAGCCGAGAAGAGCACCAACAAAGCCAAGGGTGCAGTGTTCAACAACATTTCGCACATTTCAACACCCGATGCGCACACAGTGGTCTTGGTTTTGACCAACCCCGACGGCAATTTCTTGTTCCGCATGGGCGAGAACACGGCCGTCATCTTGCACCCCAACTCTGCTGACTCTGCAGCCACCAAGCCTGTTGGCACAGGCCCATACAAACTAGAAAACTGGGCCAAGGGCACGGCCGTCATGCTCACCAAATGGGACGGCTACCGGGATGCCGCCAATGTCAAAATAAAGAAGGTCACATTCCGGTTCATCAACGACTCATCGGCGCAAGTGGCTGCCCTGCTGGCCGGCGACATCGATGGCATGCCCCGCTTTCAGTCCCCCCAAAGCTTGAAACAATTTCAAACTGACAAGCGCTTCATGGTGGAACTGGGCAGCACAGCCGGCAAAGGCATCATGACCATCAACAACAAAAAGAAACCCTTTGACGATGTGCGCGTGCGCCGCGCGCTGTCTCATGCCATCGACAAAAAGGCTTTCATTGATGGCGTGTTCGAAGGATTGGCCAAGCCCATTGGCAGCCACATGGCACCCACCGATGCAGGCTATGTTGACCTGACGGGCCAATATGCCTTCGATCCCGAAAAAGCCAAGGCCTTGTTGAAGGAAGCTGGTGTGCAAATCCCCTTGAACGTGACTCTCACATTGCCACCACCACCCTACGCGCGCAAAGGCGGTGAAATTTTGGCCGCTCAACTGGCCAAGGTTGGCATCGTGGCCAAAATTGAAAACGTCGAATGGGCTCAATGGTTGGGCGGTACCTTCAAAGGTAATTTTGACCTGACTGTGATTAACCACGTCGAGCCCCTAGACTACATGGCCTATGCCAACCCACAGTACTACTGGGGCTATGACAGCAAAGCCTTCCGAGATTTAGCTGCCAAACATTCAGCCACAACGGGTGCCAAAGACCGAACCAAATTGTTTGGCGACATGCAGCGCATGATTGCCAACGATTCCGTCAATGTGTTTTTGTTCAACGCCACCAACACCGCTGTTTACAAAAAAGGCCTCAAAGGCTTGTGGTCTAGCTCACCTATTTTTGCCAATGACATGGCGGCGGTTTCGTGGAATTAAGCTTCGTAGTGTTTTCCGAGGGTCAATAATTCAGGTGTACCAATGAGTTGATTCAGCTCATCAAAGTTCAGCATTTTGTCGCGCCAAGGTGTGGTGGTTTGACTCATCTGCAAGCTGCCGTAGTAGCCCTGCAAACTGTGCGCTACAGCTCGTGCTGTACCCCCTGGAAAAATGACAATCCTAAAACCTCGCTCGCCCAATTCAGAAGCACTTTGAATGGGCGTTTGACCGCCCTCCACCATGTTGGCCAACAAAGGAATGCGATGAGCAAACTGATCACAGGCTTGCTGCATTTGATCGGGCGTGCGCAAAGCTTCAATGAACAAGGCATCGACACCGCAAGCTAAGTAGGCTTCGGCACGGTCCAAGGCAGACTGAATGCCTTCTACGGCCAACGCATCTGTTCGCGCCAAAATCAAGGTGTTGCTGCTTTGGCGAGCGTCCAATGCCGCTTTCAATTTGCCTTGCATCTCAGCTACCGGCACCACCCCTTTGCCATCCAAATGACCACAGCGCTTGGGAAAGGTTTGGTCTTCAATTTGAATCATGGCGGCACCCGCGCGCTCAAAATCGCGAACGGTGCGTTGGGTGTTGAGTGCATTGCCAAAACCAGTATCGGCGTCCACGATAACGGGCAGTGATACGCGGTCGGTAATGTGCGCCAAGGTTTGCGCCACTTCGGTGGCTGTGGTCAGGCCAATATCAGAGCGCCCCAAGCGGGTGTAGGCAATGGACGCGCCAGACAAATACAAGGCCTCAAAACCAGCCTGCTGGGCAATTAAGGCGCTGAGGGCATCGTAGACGCCTGGCGCCAACAATGCCTTGGGTTGTTGTAAACGTTTCACCAAATTAGATGCGTTGAGTTCCAGGTCTGGACCTGTGGCTTTTAAAGTCATCAAGAGTTCTCCCATATTTTTTGTGTCACCTAATGCCCCGCATTGTGGTCAGCTGTTTGGTTTAGCTGCCATGCGTTGTTTCAGTACATTCACCAAACCACCGGCATTCACCATGTCCATCAGAAAAGAGGGCACAGCATGGCAAGTCAATTTTTGGCTCTGCGCCGTTATAACGTGAGGTGTGCCTTCGCAATGCAGTTGCACCCTCTCGTTTTCTTGCAGCGTTTCAGCTTCGGGGCAAGTGAGTAACAACAAGCCTAAATTAAATGCATTTCTAAAAAAGAGTCCGCTGTATGAAGGGGCTATGACCGCTGCTATACCCAAATGTTTCAAGGCTTCCGCAGCTTGTTCGCGCGATGAACCGATGCCGAAATTAGGTCCTGCCACCAACACATCACCCGGCTTCACACCTGAAGCAAAATCTGTACGGTG
>CAXNGF010000033.1:0-11780 GCA_964201905.1 Limnohabitans sp.
ATAAGGTATACCCCAACTGTTGGCATGAAACATGGGAGTCACTGGAAGAACCACATCGGTGCCGCGCAAAGACCAGAAGTCGCCCAGAGAGGCCACCAATGTGTGCAACACCGTGGATCGGTGGGAGTAAACAACCCCTTTGGGTCGTCCTGTGGTGCCAGAGGTGTAGCACATGGAAACTGGATCGTCTTCGGAATGTGCAGCATATTCAAAATGGCGGCCATCTGTGACGGACAAGCACGCTTCGTAATTCACAAACTCTGCAGGCACATCTGCCCCTGAAAAGGGAAACACGATTACTTTCTCGAACTTGTACTTGTGTTCAAACTGACGGTACAGCGGCAGCAAGATGTCGTCGATGATCAAAAAACGGTCTTGTGCATCATTTGCAATCCACGCAATTTCGTCTGGCGACAAGCGTAAATTCAGCGTGTGCATCACGCCCCCCGCTGCAGGAATACCGAAGTAGCATTCCAAGTGGGCATGGTGGTTCCAACACAAGGTGGCCACTCGATCGCCTTTTTTCAGCCCCAAATCTTGCAAGCCTTTTGCCAAGCTTCGAGTACGGTCATAAAATTGACCGTACGTATGTTTAACAAGAGATTTATCTGGCAGCCTTGAGACAATTTCGTTTTCAGGAAACAAAGTGCCTGCTCGCTCCAGAAAGTGATTTAAGGACAAGTCCACCTTCATCATGGTGCTGGTCACATCTGCGTTAGATTTCATCGAGACACTCCAAGAATTTAGGAATCTGCTCAATCATGGTTCAGATAGAGCTTCAAGAAAACTTAAATTTCAAGCAATCGCCATTTAATAGACAGGTTTGTATTTTTCAAGAGTGTCCAAGACAGCTTTAGAAAGATTGAAGCCAGGCCCAAATTGAACAGCGAGTTCTTGACTTCGATTAGCAAAATTTGGAACTCCCATGCTGTAAATGAATTGCAAAGCACCACCCGTCCAAGCGGGGTATCCAATGCCAAAAATAGAGCCAATGTTGCCTTCGTGCACAGAAGTCAAAACACCTTCCTCCAAACACCTTGCAGTTTCAATCGCTTGTCTAAATAGAATGCGATCTTTGATGTCCTGTACATCAAACGTGACATGGGGGTTTTCAAATATTTTTTTCAATTCAGACCAAAGCATCTTTTTTTGACCTGGCGGGTAATCGTAGAATCCGCCGCCTGCTGCTCGCCCGCCTCGCTTGAACTCATTGACCATTCGTTCAACCAACAACTCTCCAGGGGACGCTTCGTAATTGCACCCCTCATTTTTAAAATCTACGCGAGTTTGTTCTAAAACATGAAGCGACAAAGTCAGTGCAGTTTCGTCAATCACAGCCAATGGTCCTACAGGCATACCCACTTGCATAGCCAGATTTTCAATGACTGGGGCTGGTATGCCCTCGCCTAACATGGCGGCACCTTCCATTACAAAGGTAGCAAAGGTGCGGCTAGTATAAAAACCTCGTGAGTCGTTTACCACAATGGGCAGCTTACCCAAGGCCTGAACATAATCATAAGCACGCGCAATGGTTTCATCATCGGTTTTTTCACCCCGAATAATTTCAACCAGTTTCATTTTTTCTACTGGACTGAAAAAATGAATGCCAACAAATTTTTCTGGCTTATTGCTGGCCGTTGCTAGTCCGCTTATGGGCAATGTAGATGTGTTACTGGCAAAAAAACCACCTTCGGCCAGCATGGCTTGCGATTCTTGAGTGACCGTGGCTTTGACATCACGCTGCTCAAAAACAGCTTCAATGATGAGGTCGCACCCTTTCAAATCTTCCTGCTTGTCAGTGGCTTGAATTAAGTTCAACAAAGTTGCTTGTTGTTCAGCAGTGATGCTGCCTTTTTCCAGCAACTTTTGAGAAACTAGCAAACTATAAGCCTTGCCCTTTTCAGCTTTTTCAATCGTTACATCTTTAAGCACGGACGCAATACCGCGACTGGCTTGGCTGTATGCAATGCCAGATCCCATTAAGCCCGCCCCTAAAATGCCAACCTTTTGCGGTCGATAGCGGGAAACCCCAGCAGGCCGACTTAGGCCGCTCTTGATGCTGTTCATATTGAAAAAGACGGTATTGATCATGTTGCGAGCCGTACCACTGGTCATTAGGCTTGCAAGGTAGCGGCTCTCAATGCGCATGGCTGTGTCGAAGTCGACGAGGGCACCTTCCACCATAGCGGCCAAAGCAGCCTCTGGCGCAGGATACAAACCGCGTGTTTTTTGTTTCAACGCAGCAGGCGCCAAACTCAAAATGCCTGCTAATTTGGGGTTGTGAGGCGTGCCGCCTGGCATCTGATAGTCCTTGCGGTCCCAAATGTGTTGACAGGCCTCAGGCTTGTGATGAGATGACGCAATAAAGGCCAAAGCACTTTTTCGAAGTTCTATGTCAGAGCTGACCAACTCATGCACCAAACCAAGTTTCAATGCTTGCTCAGGTCCAAATAATTGACTTTCCAAAATATAAGGCTGGGCCGCGAGAAGTCCTAATGCGCGCGTCATTTTGGTAATGCCGCCACCGCCCGGAATCAAGCCCAAGGTGACCTCAGGCAGACCAAACTGCATTTTAGGATTGCGGGTTGCAATTCTGTAATGACCTACCAGCGCAAGCTCCCAGCCACCGCCAAGTGCGCTGCCATTCAAACAACTGACGACAGGAATACCCAGCGTCTCTATCGTTCTAAAATTCTTTTTAATGCGTTCAATTTCAACAAATACTCTGGGACCATCAGCAGCGCTTGAACGCATGACACCTTTAAGATCGGCTCCTGCGAAAAAAGTCGATTTGCTGGAGGCCAAAATTACACCTTGAAGCTTTGGTCGATCTTTGACAAGCTCTTGCGCAACTTGAGCTAAGTCGTCTTGCCACTGCAAGCACATGGTATTGACGGGCGATCCTTGCTCATCGAAGTTGATGGTGGCAATGCCTTGATCTATGTCGTAACGCAATGTTTTCAAAATCATATGACAACCTGTTCTTAAACGCGTTCAACGATGGTGGCTATACCCATACCACCACCCACGCAGAGCGTCGCCAAACCATAGCGAAGTTGCCGACGGTGCAATTCATCAATCAAAGTTCCAAGAATCATGGCACCTGTAGCACCAAGCGGATGCCCCATGGCAATGGCGCCGCCATTGACATTGACACGATCGTGCGACACGCCCATTTCTTGCATGAACTTGAGCGGCACTGCTGCAAATGCTTCGTTCACCTCAAACAAATCGATCTGATCAATTCTGAGACCCGCCTTAGCCAATGCTTTTCTAGTTGCGGGCATCGGGCCTGTCAGCATGATGGTTGGATCGGCACCCGACAATGCTGCAGCAACAATTCTGGCCCTCGGTTTCAAGCCATGAATTTTTCCAGCAGTCTCACTGCCAATGAGTACTGCGGCAGCACCATCCACAATGCCAGAAGAATTACCTGCATGATGCACATGGAAAATACGCTCGACTTGGGGATAACGTTGCAAAGCGACTGAATCAAATCCCATCGCACCCAACTGTTCAAAGGATGCTTTGAGTGCACCCAAAGTTTCAGTTGTAGTTTGCGGCTTGATGAATTCATCTTGGCCCAAAATGACTTGCCCTAATTTGTCTAAAACTGGCACCACTGCCCCATCAAAGTAGCCATTGGCCCTGGCATGAGTAGCTCGCTTTTGCGATTCCACCGCAAAGGTATCCAAGTCGTGTCGACTAAATCCACAAAGGGTTGCAATTAAGTCTGCGCCAATGCCTTGGGGTACAAACAAAGTGGCACTGTTTGTTTCTGGATCTTGTGCCCATGCACCGCCATCTGCACCTATGGGTACACGGCTCATACTTTCTAATCCGCCAGCCACCACCAAATCTTCCCAACCGCTGCGAATCTTCATAGCAGCCAAGTTGACTGCTTCTAGACCAGAAGCACAAAATCGATTGACTTGAAGGCCTGCGCATTGCCAATCCCAACCTGCTTTGAGCGCGGCCACCTTGGGCACAACAGAGCCCTGCTCTCCGATGGGTGACACCACGCCCATGACCACGTCGTCAACTGCAGAAGTATCTAGTTGATTGCGCGCTTGAAGTTGGGCCAAGACACCGGCCAATAAATCGACTGGCTTGACCTCATGAAGACTGCCGTCTTTTTTTCCTTTTCCGCGCGGGGTGCGAATTGCGTCGTATACAAATGCATCTGACATAGCATCTCCTGAAATTGGCGTCCATCAAGAACTGCAAAGCAGTTGCGTTCGAGACGAGTATACTTTTAAGAAGCGTTTGCTTTGTGTCCATAAACTTGTACTTTCATCAGGACAAACCATGATCTCAAGAACTCTTTTCACACTTGAACACGAATCTTTTCGCGACAGCTTTAAACGCTTCATGGAAAAGGAAATCGCCCCTTTTCATGAAGCTTGGGAAGATCAAGGCTATGTGGATCGCGAAGTCTGGCGCAAAGCCGGCATCAATGGATTTCTGTGCATGACCCTTCCTGAGAATTATGGCGGTGCGGGTGCTGATAAACTTTATTCAGTGGTTCAAATGGAAGAGTTGGCTCGTGCAGGCTTTACGGGCATTGGTTATGGGCTGCACAACGAAATTGTTGCGCCCTATCTTTTGAATTACGGCACTGAAGAACAGAAGCAAAAATACTTGCCAAAGTTTGCTTCTGGTGAAATGGTTGGTGCTATTGCCATGAGTGAGCCTGCGGCAGGATCAGACCTTCAGGGTGTCAAGACAAGCGCTATCAAACAAGCGGATGGATCGTATTTGCTAAACGGAAGCAAAACATTTATCACCAATGGTTGGCATGCCGATCTGGTCATCGTGGTCGCTAAAACCAATCCGAGTGAAGGCGCTAAAGGGACCAGTTTGTTTTTAATCGAACGGGGCATGCCTGGCTTTGAAAAAGGCAAACGTTTGAAAAAATTAGGGCTCAAAGCTCAAGACACTTCAGAGTTATTTTTTGACAATGTCAAAGTGCCTGCCTCTCAATTGCTGGGAGGAGCCAACTACGAAGGCAAGGGGTTTATTTGTCTCATGGAGCAATTGCCTTGGGAGCGACTTCAAATTGCAATTAGTGCTGTAGCGGCAGCTCAAGCTGCCATTGATTGGACTATTGAATATACCCAAGATCGTCAAGTATTTGGCAAGGCTGTGGCCAATTATCAAAACACGCGATACAAACTAGCTGAGATGCAAACTGAAGTTCAAATAGCAAGAGTCTTTGTTGACAAATGTTGTGAACTGGTTAATGAGGATCTTCTAGACACTCAGACCGCTAGCATGGCCAAATACTGGTGCACCGATCTTCAGTGCAAAGTGATGGATGAATGCGTGCAATTGCATGGTGGTTATGGCTATATGTGGGAATATCCCATCACACGAGCCTTTGCTGATGCCCGCGTACAACGAATTTATGGCGGTACCAATGAAATTATGAAAGAAGTCATTTCTAGAGGTATGGGACTTGCAGGAAAGTAACACTTGAAATCAAAACGAGCGTCATCAAACTGTCAAACTTTTGAATCAAAATAACTTATAGCCCTTACGGCTAAGGCAGTTATTTTCAACTTCAAAATTAAACGCACGATGTCCAAAGATTTTTCCCAGATGGAAGACAGTAACCGCTCTTCTAACCTCAGTATTCACGATGTTTCAGACCCTTCACGTCGTCTGGTATTGCGAGGTGGTTTGGGTGCTTTGGCAGGCAGCTTTTTAGCCCCCCTCAGTGCCGTCAGCGGCGCGGCGGCTCTTAGCGGTTGCGCATCCCTTGGTCTTGGTGCAGCTGCAAGAATGGGTTTTAAGAGCGTCGCCATTTCTACTGCCGACGCCATCTCTGTGCCAGAGGGATATGTGGCACAAGTTATTGCACCTTGGGGAGACCCCGTGGGCATTGTTGGTCAAAACTTTGCCTTCAAGGACGATGCCAGCAACTCGGCCGCAGAACAAGAGGCCCAAATTGGCATGCACCATGACGGCATTCACTACTTTGCCCTCGATGGTTCTAAGCGTGGTTTGCTGGCCATGAACCATGAATACGTTGACCACGGTTTGCTGTTCAAAGATGGTATGAATAATTGGAGCGCCGAGAAGGTCCGCAAGTCACAAGCAGCGCATGGTGTGGCCATCGTGGAAGTGCAAGACAAAGGCGGCAAATGGGAGGTCGTCAACCCCTCTCAATATGCACGCCGCATTACCACCAACACGCCAATGGAAATTACAGGACCTGCCGCGGGTCACGCCATGATGAAGACAGTTGCTGATCCTTCAGGCCGCAAGGTTTTGGGCACTTTGAACAATTGCGCCAGCGGTATCACACCTTGGGGCACTTACCTCACCTCTGAAGAAAATTTCATTGTTTATTTCAATGGCGGCGACAAGCTCAACGATCACGAAAAGCGCTGGGGCCTCAGAAAAGGCGGCGTAGGCTACCGTTGGCATGAGCATGATGCGCGTTTTGATGCAACACAAAATCCCAACGAACCCAATCGCTTTGGTTGGATTGTTGAAATTGATCCCAATAACCCGAATGCCACTCCCATTAAGCGCACGGCCATGGGGCGTGGCGCACATGAAGGCGCCACCGTAGCCGTCACCAAAGACAATCGCGCGGTGGTCTACATGGGTGAAGACGCACGCTTTGAATATATTTACAAATTTGTAAGTCGCGACACCATCAAACCAGGCGGCGCCAAAGCAAACGCCACTTTGCTCGATCACGGTACCCTTTATGTGGCCAAGTTCAATGCCGAAGGCAAGGGTCTGTGGATTGCTTTAACACATGGCCAAGGCCCGCTGACTGCGGCAAATGGTTTTGCTGATCAAGCCGAGGTCCTCATCAAATCTCGCCAAGCCAGCGATTTGTTGGGTGCTACCAAGATGGACCGCCCCGAGTGGATTGCTGTTGATCAACAAGGCTGGGTCTATGCTACCCTCACCAACAACAGCAACCGAGGTGGCGACAAGCAGCCCGCGGTAGATGCTGCCAACCCCCGAGCCAACCACACTCAGGGCAACATTATTCGTTGGAAAGAAGACAGCGACTTCAATGCCGTCACATTTGCTTGGAACCATTTCATCATGGCAGGCGATCCCTCATTGGCGCGCGCAGAAGCCAAAGGCAACACCAAGGGCGACATGTTTTCTTGCCCCGATGGTCTGTGGGTTGATGGACGCGGCCTGATGTGGATTCAATGCGACATGTCAACCTCTGCCATGGGCAAGGGCGACTTGAAAAACTTTGGCAACAACATGATGTTGGCAGCTGACGTGAAAACAGGCGAAGTCCGCCGCTTCTTGGTAGGCCCTGCAGGCTCTGAAATAACAGGCGTGACTGAAACACCCGATGGCAAAACCATGTTTCTCAATATTCAGCACCCAGGCGAGCCAGCCAGTGAACAGAATAAACCGGACAACCCACGAGCAATTTCTAACTGGCCAGAGCAAAAGGCAAATGGCCGGCCAAGAAGTGCTACTGTTGTTGTACGTAAAATTGATGGTGGCATCGTCGGCACCTAAAACGGTGGCAGGAGTTCCCAGAATTTTTTCAGGCAAGTCGACTCACTTGGCCTGAAACTGAGAACAAACGCTTTTCTTCAGCGTTGTTGGTTCAACGTCATACCCAAATAAGAAGCCTGCCTACGCTCATAAGCCAAAAATTCCTCGGTGATTTCACTGCCACGAACGCCTCCTCTTACCGAGCCTGGCGCAACGTCACCAAAATATTCTTTCCATAAGGCCGGCAAGCGTTGTCCCTGAGGAATGCTCAGCCAAAGACGAAGCAAATGCCGTTTGCGTTCTGGCTCGTCATGGTCCTCAAAATTGGTGCGTGAATGAATGACCACGTAGTTGTTTAGTAATTGCAAATCTCCCTGATCGAGTTGCATCGAATAACAAAACTTATCATCCGGCAGCAGTTCATCTAACAGGTCCAGCAAGTCTATTTGTTCTTGCGTTAAACGAGGCACCTCAGGGAAATCGCGTTGAGCGGCTGTGACATTTTTTCGATTGGCACGCAAAGAGAAAAATTCCGGATCATCACCCAAGATGGGACATTTGTAAAAAGGTGGCTGCGAAGCATCGTTGGTTCCCTGATAGCTGTAATAGAACGGCCGCTTCATGACTGCCATGAGATCTGGCCGAAGGCGTTTCACTTCTTCGACCACTGCAATGGAGCTGGTCACTTTGCTGGTGCCGCCTGATTTTGCAGTGTGCAAACACATTAAGGCCACCACATCGCAGGAATCGACATGAAAGTCCAAGCCAGCATTGGTGTTATACCCTCGTCCGTTTTTAACTTTGTAACTGCCGCCCTCGTCACGAACATCGTTCATAACCTGACTGGCTCGGTTTTGCGTTCTGGCAACGCCCACGTTCAAACCAATACCCCAATTGACCAATCGCGCATCGTCTAGCGACCATCTATTGACGGGAAAACCTTTTAGCAAGCACATGCCGTAGCTTGTTTGCGTGGCAGCAAACGCCTGATCAATGGTTTGTTTGGCGTGGCGTTTTAAAGGAAAGTCGTGGGCTGTCAATTCAAGCCACGGCTTTTGAGTCGCCTTAGCGTGTTGAAGCGCCTCTTCAATTTCACTGCTTGCTTCACGACTGAGGTAATGAATCCAGGAAAAATCATGTTGTAGCTGGCTCGGAAACCATGCGCGCGGTTTTTCAATATTGGTTTGAATGGATGGACTCATAACGCTTTGATTTGCTCCATTAGCCTGAAAGACCCATCTTACTGAATAAAACAGGTTTCTCTATCACATAGGGACAACACCAATGCTTTGGACTTGCTAGACAGCACCATCTGTCTCTACACTTCAAGCTTAATTTACATCGACAACATAGGCTTCACATGAATCGATTTTTGGCTGTCATTTTTTCTCTGGTATCCCTCACAAGTTATGCTCAAGATCAAGCCTATCCTGTGAAGCCCATCCGATTGTTGGTTGGCTATGCGCCAGGTGGCGCAACAGACATTGTGGCGCGAAGCATTGCCATTAAATTGCAAGAAACACTGGGCCAACCTGTGATTGTTGAAAACCGCGCTGGTGCCAGCAGCAACATTGCCTCTGAATTTGTAGCGCGCAGTGCGCCAGATGGCTACACCCTGCTTTTGGGCACCATAGCCAACGCCACCAACATGACAGCCTTCAAGAACATGGGCTACGACACCCTGCGTGACTTTGTCCACATCACACAATTCATGACAGCCCCATCGGTATTAACACTTCACCCCTCTGTGCCAGCCAAAAATCTCAAAGAATTCATTGCAGTGGCAAAGCAAAATCCCGGCAAATTTGCTTTCTCATCAAGCGGCAACGGCGGGTCCCCTCATCTTGCTGGCGAACTTTTAAAGATGCGTGCCAACATCGATTTGATTCACGTGCCTTACAAGGGTGCAGCGCCAGCCATTGCCGATCTTTTGGGCGGTCAGGTACAAATGAGTTTTCAAACTGCCTTGTCGGCCATCCCCCATTTGAAAAGCGGCAAGCTCAACGTATTGGCCGTGGCCAGCAAAAAACGCATGAGCACACTCCCCAATGTACCTACCATGGCAGAGGCTGGTTTGCCAGACTTTGAAGTTTCAAGTTGGAATGGCTTGTTTGCCCCTGCCAAAACACCGCTACACATTGTGGCAGCGTTGTACAACGCTTCTATCAAGGCTCTGCAGTCTCAAGATATCAAAGACAAAATGGAAGCCCAAGGTGCTGAGCCTGTGGGCAACAGCCCAGAGGAGTTCAAATCATTTGTCAAAACCGAGATTGACAAGTGGGAACAGGTGATTGTCAAATCTGGCGCCAAAATGGACTAGTCCTTTGCTAGCTCGTTGGCTGTTACTGCCTTGTACTGGGCTCATTAAATTTGATCGATGGTCGAATTGTTTTTTGGTTCCTCGCCCTCGTTATCTGAGATAGCAAATCGGTCATTCGTTCTTGCTTGACCGCTGCTCTTTCGCTTACTGCGGGCTTGGAAGCCAAGTGTTGTAAATTTTCCTCATTCAAATTGCTGTCATACAACTTTGTTAAAAATCTTATTTGAAGGTCTGAAGTCAGAACTCATACCAAGATAGGAAATGATGAGATGCGTCAATTGAACATTGTCTTGATCTTTGGAAGTGCGCCAGACGTTACCGAAATTTGCCATTGGGACCTTTCCATTTTCACAAGTTGCATTGCCATCAATAACGCTTGGAAAGTCACACCCCATTGGACCCACCTCATTTTTCCAGAAGATTTTCCAATTGATCGGCGACCACAATCACCCCTTAAGACCCATCAGCAATGGGTTACTGCCGATGAGTTTGTACCTCACCAAAATAAATTTGGGGGATTTATCTACGCTGGAGGGACGATGTCTTTCACAGCCGGCTACTGGGCACTTGGGGCATTAAAACCAGACATCATTGCCTATCTTGGCTGCGACATGGTGTATTCAGCTGAGATCGGCAAGTCGAGCCATTTTTATGGACATGGAACGGCCGACCCATTGAGAGATGACATGACGCTTCAGTCATTGGAGGCCAAATCCAATCGATTGATGGCCATTGCGAACATGCAAAATTGTGCCATTTTGAACTTGTCCTCATTGCCTGAATCGAGACTGACATTTCCAAGAAAAACGTTTGCAGACATTCAGCAGCTAGCGAGTCATGAGGAAATCATCGTTCATCAAAACCATCTGTTTGATACTCAAAAAATAAACAAGGCACTTTCAGCAGAAACAGAATTGGGTTATATAGTTACGTCTGGTCGCTATTGGGAAAACATGAATCACTTTGATCCAGAACAACTTCGCAAAATAGACGCCATCTGGAATGATTCTGGCAGTCAAAACAGCAGCGCCCTTGTTTTGCAAAACTAAAACTATCTGAATCCCACTCGGTCTAGCATTTGCTGAACCTTAATTTGATTCATGCCAACAGCGCTGGCTGGCAACACTTCACTTTTGAAGACACCGCCAGACATGGCCTTCAATGCCGGGTTGTCAAAGCTCATGCCCTTGGCAGCAGGCCATTCGTTGTTGCCATTGGCAAAATGATTTTGCGCTGTAGCAGAGGCCAAGTATTCTAAAAACTTCAAAGCGTTAGTTTGATTTTTTGAATTTTTAGCCACAGCGCCGCCCGCAATGTTCAAGTGGGTTCCCCAACTGGCTTGATTGGGAAATACAACGCTGACTTTTTCAACCAACGCTTTATCGACTGGATTGGAAGATCGCATGAGGCGCGCCAAATAATAAGTGTTGGTAACCGCTACAGCACATTCACCAGAGGCCACACCTTTAATTTGATCGGTGTCACCACCAGCAGGATTTCTGGCTAAATTATTCACCAGACCTTTCAACCAAAGTTCTGTTTGCTGAGGACCAATGTGCTCAGTCATAGCGCCAAACAAGCTAAGGTTGTAGGGATGCGAGCCAGAACGAATGCATAACTTGCCCTTTAACTTTGGATCTGCCAATTTTTCATACGTGTCAACATCTGATTTTTGAATTTTGAGCTTGTCGTAAACAATGACTCTGGCACGTGTAGACAATCCAAACCAAGGTATGCCGCCGTTGTCCGCGCGCTTGCCTCGCAGATTGTGGGGAATAGCCTCTTCAAGCAGTTTTGATTTGACGGGCAGAAACAAATTCTCTACTTCGGCTCGCCACAACCTGGCTGCATCGACCAACAAGATGACATCGGCTGGAGAAGATGTGCCCTCCGCTTTCAACCTTGTCAAAATTCCGGCGTCATCTGAATCGATGCGGTTGATCTTGATACCCGTGCTTTTGGTGAAATCTGC
>CAXNGF010000034.1:0-11745 GCA_964201905.1 Limnohabitans sp.
TACGGGAACTTGCCGAGCGTGATGAAATTTCAGTCAACCAATTCATTGCGGCTGCAGTGTCAGAGAAGATGGCTTCAGTGATGACTTTGGACTATTTAAAGCAAGAGGCTGCTAAGGGAAGCCGGAGCGACTTTGATCGCTATTTAAATTTAGTGCCAAACGTGCCTGCAGCAGCAGGTGATGAATTGCCGAATCACTGATCGTCTCTTAATTTTGTTCCACATTTGCTTCCACACCGCTTTACATCACGCGTAACCTATTAATTTTAAATAGGTTTTATTTCTTGAAGCTGCTCATAATCCTTTGGTCCCTGGTTCAAGTCCTGGTGGGCCCACCACTTTCAAGGGGTACATACTGGAGACAACGTTTACAGTTTGTACCATTTTGCACTCGGCGCTGTCACTTGGCCGGCTAAAAGTTAGGCTCTAGTTGGGCCCACCAAACTGAAGAGCCATTGATTGTTAAAGTCAGTGGCTCTTTGCTATTCAGTTTTTCAAACAGTGAATCACTGCCATGACACATTGCCATTGATTGAATGGTTAAGAATTTCTTGCTAGCCATGGGTGGCTGCGACGCGTTGTGAACAATAGGCATTGGTGTCAGCTACATGATTGCGTTAATTATTGAGCGAATTTGAAGTCATATTTAGGAGAATACAAATGAGTCGTTTTAATTCTAAGATTGCCATCGTGACAGGAGCAGGATGTGTCGGCTCAGGTTGGGGCAATGGACGCGCTATGGCTGTTCGTTTGGCCGAGGAGGGCGCGAAAGTATTCGCTGTAGACCTAGATCCTGAGCGACTTGCAGAAACATTAGAACTCGCAGGAGTCTCTAGTAGTTCTATCGAAACTTTTGCATGTGATGTCACAAGTTCTGCAAGTATTCAGCAAATGGTCTCTGCTTGTTTAGATAAATTTGGAACCATTGATGTTTTGATCAATAACGTGGGTGGTTCTGCGGCTGGCGGACCCATTGAGATGACTGAAGAAGTCTTTGATACACAAGTGAATGTCAATTTAAAAAGTGTGTTTTTAACTTGTAAATATATTCTCCCAACTATGATCGCTAAAAAAAGGGGTGCAATTGTGAATGTGGCATCAACTTCGGGTATGCGATGGACAGGAAGTGCGCAAGTGGCCTACGCCGCAACCAAGGCGGGTGTTATTCAAATGACCAAAGTTATTGCTGTGCAGCACGCTCCGATGGGAATTCGGGCAAATACCGTGGTGCCAGGTCAATTGCACACACCTATGGTGGAAGTGAGATTGGCCAAGCAGAGAACCGGCGGTGATGTAGACGCTTTGTTGGCATCCCGCGTAAAACGCATCCCGTTAGGCTTTATGGGAGATGGACGAGATACCGCCAGTGCCGCACTATTTTTGGCAAGTGATGAAGCACAATTTATCACGGGTACTGAAATTATTGTCGATGGCGGAATGACCGCCAGATGTGATTGAAACACTTAAGGAGATAAAAATGAACAAACGTACGTTTTTGGTTGTAGGAATATTCGCAATTTTGTCTGGAAGCGCTTTTTCACAAGTTGCCTCCAAGCCGGTGCGCATCATTGTGGCTTTTGCGCCAGGTGGACCCGTAGATGCAATGGCGAGAACCCTTTCAGAACCACTAAGCCGAGCTCTGGGGCGACCAGTGGTTGTTGAAAATAAGCCTGGCGCCAGTGGTGCAATTGGTGCAAATGAAGTGTTGAAAGGAGAGGCAGACGGCTCTAGCTTGTGGCTAACCAGTGTGGGAGCTGCTGCCATTAATCCAGCCTTATTTCCCAAACTTTCATACAACATGCAAAAAGACTTTGCGCCTGTATCTTTAGCTGCAAACAATGTTGAAGTGTTTGTAACTAACGTCACAAACCCTGTTAAGGATGCTGCAGAATTCATCAATGCAGCAAAGTCTAAAAAGGAGCCAACACCGATTGCATCTTCAGGTAAAGGTAGCATTCCGCATCTGGCCCTGATACAGCTGGAAATTTCAACTGGCGTTAATCTTCTACATGTGCCCTACAACGGAATGGCACCAGCTTTGAACGATTTACTAGGAGGGCAGGTGAGTGGGGTTTTTGCAGATGTCCCCGCGGTGATGGCTCAAATTAAAGGTGGACGTCTAAAGGCATTGGGAATGGCTTCCCAAAAACGACATCCGTTACTTCCAGAGGTAAAAACTTTTGAAGAACTTGGTTTCAAAGCAGTTGACACCAACAATTGGTATGGTTTTTTTGTGTCTTCAAAGACAAGTCCAGAGGTAATTAAGGTGTTGAACAAAGCTATTCAACAAGCTGTTGCAGATCCCAATGCAAATTTGAAAATTACACAATCTGGCGCAGAACCAAAATCGTCAACGCCTGAAGAATTGGGCGCTATTCTTAAGGCTGATACTGACAAATGGGCTCAGTTGGTGAAATCTCGAAATATTACGGGTGACGAATAATGTCAAATCAAATTCGAGTGCCATTGGTCCAACAAGGGACTCGACCAGAACTTCAGGAAATTGAAACAAAGATTTTGGCTGAACGTGGTCGTATTTCACTGTTGTACCAAGTATTGCTTAACAGTGCGCCCATTGCGCAAGGGTGGGAGGCAATGTTGACAGCTGTGCGAAACAGAACAGCTGTTCCTGCTAATCTTCGTGAGTTAATGATTCTTCGAGTTGCTGTTCTAAATAAGGCTAGTTTTGAATTCGAAGCGCATATTCCACACGCATTGAAAGCAGGAGTTTCACAAGCGCAAATTGATGCAACCAAAAATATGCATCTTTTAGATGTGTTCAATGATGAAGAACAACTGGTACTTAAGCTGGCTGACCATATGACCCGCGATGTCCAAGTTCCTGATCTCCTGATGTCAGAAATTACGGCCAAGTATGAGGCGAGCCATGTTGTTGAGTTGGTTGCAACTGTAGCGGCGTACAACATGGTCTCAAGGTTTTTAGTTGCTCTTAATATTTCGCACTGAGAGGTGATCCGTGCAGCCCATCTTCCTTTTATCGATACCTGCCAATGAGCCATTGGATTTTTTTAAACCTAACGAAATTCAAGGTGTAAATTGGTGGAAATCAATGGATGGCACAACGCGCCGTGCATACTTGTCTGGCGCTCAGCCTCAGCATAATAATGCTGTAGAGCTCCAATTAATCAATGAACTAAAGGGTGTTAATTTCACTCAATCAGGCGATTTTCATTACATTGTCGAAACCGACATACCCGCAAATGCGGAAGCTGACTTCAATGATTGGTACAACAATGAGCACCTACCAGGACTTGCAAGTGTTCCTGGAACCATCTCTGCAAAAAGGTATGTTCGCCAAAGCGGTGCACCAAAATACATTGCTTGCTATGAACTCGCTTCCCCTCAAGTCATGGAACAAAAGGAATGGCTGGCAGTTCGCAATACAGACTGGAGCTCCAGAATTCGCCCCATGTTTTTGAACACGGTTAGGACACTATTTACCCGGGACCTTGGTATTTCATGACAAACAATAGCTCCAACTTAGAAGAAGTTGTTCAAACTTATTTAGATTCGCCTAGTCTGCCGCATTGGAAGTTGCCAGCTAAATCTTGCGACAGTCATGTTCATGTGTTTGGCCCCAGAAATAGATTTCCGTATTCTCCAAATCGCAAAAATACTCCTGCTGAAGCGCCAAAAGAAAAATTATTTGAGCTTCATCAAAAAATGGGCATTGAGCGATGCGTCATTGTTCAATCCATTACGCATGGCACAGACAATTCTGTTGTCGAAGATGCAATTGATGCGGGTGGTGGCCACTATCTTGGTGTTGCTTTAACTG
Organism: Limnohabitans sp.; assembly: GCA_964201905.1. Taxonomy (GTDB): domain Bacteria; phylum Pseudomonadota; class Gammaproteobacteria; order Burkholderiales; family Burkholderiaceae_C; genus Limnohabitans_A. The sequence goes on from CAXNGF010000034.1 coordinate 3,799, forward strand.
AAGTTGATGTTTCAGACAATGAACTTTCAAGACTTGCTGGCAAAGGATTCCGCGCAGTACGCTTTCATTTTATGCGGCATATTTCTGGCGGTCATCAAGTCGATGATGTTTTGAAGTTAACCCATCGTTTGGCTGAGGTTGGCATGCACCTTCAGGTTCATTTTGAAAGTGAATTGGTTCATACAGTGGGCCAGCAGCTGCTCAAAAGTTCGGTGCCCGTTGTGATTGACCATATGGGTCGTGTAGACGCTGCCAAGGGTCTTCACCATCAGGACTTCCAAGCGCTTATGAAGTTGTTGGACTCGCCTCATTTCCATGTCAAGGTCAGTGGCATTGACAGAATTGATTCAGTGGCTGGCCCTGAAAATGGCTATTCAATGGGGATTAAGCTTGCAACAGAATTGGTCAAGCGATTTCCAAGTCAGTGTGTGTGGGGTTTGGACTGGCCGCATCCTAATCACACCCATGTGCCAAATGATGGTATCTTGATTGATGCTTTGAAGACAATTGCCCCAAGTGCCGAAGCTATTGACGCATTGCTTGTTCACAATCCTGAAAAGCTATATAGATTTTCCAAATAAGGAGTTCCACATGAAATATTTTGATCAATCTCGAAGGCAATTTGGCTCGCATTGCATATTGGGTTTGGGCTTGCTGAGCACTTTCAATCAAGTTGCGACGGCAGCGACATACCCCTCTAAAGTTGTCCGTGTCGTTGTGCCGTTTCCCTCTGGTGGCGGAACCGAAGTGATTGGCAGATCACTGATTCAAGCAATGGCTGAAGACCTAGGCCAAGCCATGATCATTGACAATAAACCAGGTGCTGGCACTGTGATTGGCTCCGATTTTGTTGCCAAGGCTGGAAATGACGGGCATACCCTTTTGATGACAACCGGTGCCTTGGCCATCAATGCTTCATTGGTAGCGAATTTGCCCTACGACACTTTGAGTGACTTTGTTCCGATTGGACGCATCTGCAATGGCCCGAATGTCATTGCAGTGCGTGCAGACAGCCCTATCAAGTCGCTGGCTGATTTGATCAAGACGGCCAAAGAGCGAAAAAATCTTTTGAGCTATGCATCTTCTGGTAACGGGTCGGCAGTGCACTTGGCTGCAGAACTCTTCAAGATGATGGCCAAGATCGACATTCAGCATATTCCTTACAAAGGAGGCGGTCCCGCATATACCGACCTTCTAGGCGGACACGTTGACATGGTATTCGCGACGGTGGGGGGTGTTGGTAAGTTCCTCAAAAATGGTCAAATGCGAGCGATTGCATTGACATCTTCATACCGTGTTAATTCTTATCCTGGTTTGCCCACCATTTCAGAAACTATTCCTGGTTATGCAGCAGAAGTTTGGTACGGCTTGTTTGCGCCTAAGGGTACGCCACCTGCCATCGTAGAGCGATTGAATTTAGCGCTCTCAAAGGCCGCAAATCAACCTAAGTACAAAGAAATGTTGATCAATGATGGCCTTACAGTTTCGGTCAATACGCCAGCAGAAATGACCATGTTTTTAAAGTCAGAAGTTGATCGTTGGCGCTCAGTCGTTGCAAGTCAAAAAATTCAATCTGATTGAGGCTACATGTATGAAGAAGTTACGGCTAGAAAACAAAGTTGCCATCATTGTTGGAGCGGGTCAGCAGCCAGGTGAGTCAGTGGGTAATGGACGAGCTACTGCTGAGAGGTTTGCGCAAGAGGGAGCGACATTGTTATTGGTAGACATTCAGCCTGAATGGTTGCAGGATACCCTGCGTGCTGTTAACCAATACGGTGACACAGCTTCTGGTTTGGTGGCTGACATAACGACAGAGGAAGCCTGTCAAAATATCATTAAGGTTTGTGTTGAGCGTTATGGCAGAGTCGATATTCTTCACAACAATGTGGGTATGTCAAAAGGAGATACCAAAACTTCTGACATTGATGTTGACACGTGGGACAAATTGATGGGTTTGAATTTGCGAGGAATGATGATGACTTGCAAGCACGTCATTCCCCAAATGATTTCGCAAAAATCGGGTTGCATCATCAATGTGTCTTCAACCGCATCACTGGCTGCACGTCCTACTGTGACTTATAAAACTTCAAAGGCGGGTGTCAATGCATTAACCCAACACATTGCCTCTGAAAATGCCAAGTTCGGAATACGAGCAAATGCGGTACTTCCTGGCCTTATTGATACGCCCATGGCTATCAACCGACGCGCACAGGAAAGAGGTGTTCCTGCTGAAACTATTCGTGCTGAGCGCAATGCTTTAGTTCCAATGGGTTTTATGGGTTCGGCTTGGGATGTTGCCAATGCTGCTTTGTTTTTAGCTTCTGACGAAGCTAGGTATATTTCCGGTGTCCTTTTGCCAGTCGATGGTGGATTATTGGAAAAGCGGGGCTAAATACTTTTGATTTGTAGTAATTTGAAATTTCTCCCACACTTGCTTTCCCACTACTTTAGAACGCTTCTCAAAGGAACATCACGTATGAAAAAGTTAATCATGTTGATGCAGGGCCTTGTTTGGTTGGCGCTGGCCTCAAGCCCCTTGCACGCAAGTGCACAAGACACTTACCCTGCGCGCCCAATCACACTAATCAACCCTTGGGCTGCAGGCAGTTCCACCGACATCATGGCTCGAGCCGTGGCCGAACAGTTGTACAAGCAAATGGGACAAAGTGTGGTGGTGGTCTCGCGCGATGGCGGCTCAGGCGTGATTGGCATGACAGCGTTAATGCAAGCGCCTGCTGATGGCTTGACCCTTGCCTTCACGCCCATGACCCCGGTAACCATTCAGCCGCACCACCTCAAAGACTTAAAGCTCTCCCCTGACACGATTCAACCGGTGTGCGGCATTACCGAAAATATTTTGGGCTTATCAGTGCGTTCGGATAGCCCATTCAAATCGCTGCCCGATTTGATTGCTGCGGCCAAAAATAAATCATTGTCATATGGCTCGCCTGGCCCTAACTCAGCACCGTTTTTGGCTGTCGATGACCTAGCGCGAAACCAAAAGCTTGACATGGTGCACATCCCCTTCAAAGGGGATGCCGCGTCCATTCAGGAGCTTTTGGCTGGGCGACTGGACTTTGCCACCAGCATTGCTGCTTCGGCGGCAGCGCAAGTGAAAGCCGGTACTGTGCGATTACTGGCCGTTGCTTCAGAGCGCAGACACCCTGGCTTTCCCGATGTGCCCACACTCAGGGAGTTCGGCATCGATGTCACCCAACTGTCCTTTGCCGGCATATTCGCTCCCAAGGGCACACCTCCCCAGGTGCTGGCCAAGCTAGATGCGGCATGTGCCTTGGCTGTTAAATCCGATGCGGTGAAAGAGGCTGCACAAAAGAGCAATCAAATTCTGGCCTACCAAGCCATGGTGCAATGGGACAAGCGTGTGCACGATGAGTTTCAGAAACAAGGTGCAGCCTTTCGTGCTGCTGGTGGTGTTCGTCAATAAGCTTAAGGCCTGACATGACTATTCAACTTGAACCAATTCGTCGTGTTGTCACGCACGACGATGCCCAAGGCCGTTCTCGCATTCTTGAAGATGGCCCCTCACCAGCGGTGCGGGTCGTACAAGAAAGACCTGGTTACAGGGTGACCAACCTTTGGCGAACGGGCGCAAGTCCTTCGCCCATGAAAGCACCCGACAGCATTAGCGAGCATGTTGGTGTGTCACCACCGCCTCAAGGAACGGTCTTGCGCATCATTGACATTCCGCCAGAACCCAAAGATCCGCAAGAACTGCAACGGGCCATGGAAGCAACTTTTTCCAATATGTACCGCGACGCGCACCGAGAGATCAAACCCGGTGAGCACCCGGGCATGCACAGAACCCAAACGGTCGACTATGCGCTAATGCTGCAAGGTGAATTGGTCGCCATCATGGATGAAGAAGAAACAGTGCTGCGCGCTGGCGATGTGTTGATCCAACGCGGCACCAACCACGCCTGGGCCAATCGCTCGGGGCAACCAGCCCGGATTGCCTTCATCTTGATTGACGCACAGTAACCACGCCCAAAGACTTCACAACTCAAGAATAAGGAAAATTATGTTCAGTCACGTAATGGTCGGCACCAATGACCTAGAAGCATCTAGAAAGTTTTATGACGCTGTTTTAAGTACTTTGGGAATTCCGCCTGGAGTCTTCAACAACGGCACTCGTTATTTCTACCGCACTTCAAAGGGTTCTTTCTCCATCACAAAACCGCTTGATGGACATGCTGCAACGCCAGCCAATGGTGGAACGATTGGATTCCTAGCAGAGACACTTGAGCAGGTTCATGCATTTCATGCTGCGGGTATTGCCAATGGTGGAACGACATGCGAAGACCCACCAGGAACAAGAGAAGGACCATTTGGTGATTTGAACCTAGCCTATCTTCGTGATCCATCTGGCAATAAGATTTGCGCGCTGCATCGACCTCCCAAGGCTGCCAAGTAAAACTTGCTAACGCCAAAGAGATCATTGGCTAGTAATCACGATTACTTTGGCTTTGAGTAAATTGCGCAGACTTGTCTTATGAGGCAAGTTCTGCAGTCTGATTCATCCCATATATTGATTTAAGTCAATTTCATTCTGAAGCGAAGAAGCACAATGCCAAGCGGCTTGTGTTAATTGCGAATTTCGTATTTCGAATTCAAAAGCCACGCCTTTTGAAGGATGAAATGAAGCAATTTCCTGCACTAAGCTCAAACCGACTTCTGTTGGTAATGGGTGGACTGATCATGACAGCCGTATTGGTCTTTGCCGCCTTTCAAATGGGTCCCCTCGCGCCTGTCAAAGTGACCACCTTGAAAGTTGAAAATAAGGTGTTGGTTCGCTCCATTTTTGGCGTGGGTACAGTTGAAGCACAACAAAGCTGGTTGCTTGGCCCGCTAGCAGCTGGGCGCGTGTTGCGCGTACATGTTCAAGTGGGGCAGCAGGTTAAAGCTGGATCGTTGCTGGCTGAAATGGAACCTTTGGACCTTGATCAACGCCTGAAAGCGCAAGAGGCTTCTTGGGCCAAAGCCATCAGCTTGCAAAACTCTGCCAAGGCGCAACTTGAGGACGCTCAATCTCGCCTAGATGTAGCGAGCGCCAACTGGCTGCGTCAAAACGAGCTTGCAAGGCAAAATTTCATCAGCATGGCTGCGCTAGAAAGTCGTGAGCAAGAGAGAGTCTCTGCAGCAACTGCCTACCAAATTGCCCAAGCTAATTTGAACGCTGCAAATCAAGATATACACAGAATTCAAGCAGACAAACTCGCGGCATCTGTGCTGCGGCAGTCTATGCGACTCGTGGCACCTGCTGACGCTGTGGTGATCAGCAGGGATGCTGAGGCAGGCAGTACGGTGCTTGCAGGGCAAGCAGTTGTGCGCTTGGCCAAGCCAAGTAGTTTGTGGATCAAGATGCGGGTCGATCAAGGCCGATCCTTAGGTTTGGCTGTCGGCTTGTCGGCTCGAATTGTTTTGCGTTCACATCCGCACCAGTATTTTGAAGGCAAAGTTCAACGCGTTGAATGGCAGTCTGACCCAGTGACCGAAGAGCGAATTGCACAAGTCTCCTTTGACAATATGCCAGCAGGCTTGTCGATGGGTGAGATGGCCGAAGTCACATTGAGCTTGCCGCCAAGCCTGCCTTCACTATTGATTCCGCAAGCCAGTGTGCAGCAACATTTTGGGCGCACAGGGGTTTGGAAACTCAACCTAAATCACATTGAGTTCGCCGATGTGAAATGGGGTGCTTACAGCCTTGATGGGTGGGTTCAAGCGCTTGAAGGCTTGCAAGTCGGTAACGAGGTGATTGTGTACAGTGAAAAAACATTGCAACCTAATACGCGTTTTCGAGTGGTTTCCGATTTGATTGCAAAGCCCCAATCATGATCAGCCTAGCGGCCCGTGACATCCAACACAATTGGGTCAAGTTTATTTTGACAGGTGTTGGTCTGGGACTTTTGATCGGTGTGACTCTAACCATGGCAGGTGTTTTTCGCGGCATGGTAGACGACGCACAGGCGCTACTAAACAACAGCGGTGCAGACTTGTGGGTTGTTCAAAAAAACACTCAAGGGCCTTATGCTGAATCGTCTAGTTTGAAGGATGATGTGGTGCGCAGCATACAAGGAATGCCCGGTGTTGCTCAAGCAAGCAACATCACTTATTTCACCATGCAGGTCAATGTTTTGGACAATCGAATTGAACATGAAACACGGGCAATGGTCATTGGCATTGAGCCTGGAGCACCTTATTTGCCAGGGCAACCAGCTCATTTGATAGCCGGCCGACACCTTACGCGAAGTCACTATGAAGCGGTTGTTGATATCAAGACAGGCTTTCGCTTGGGTGATCAAATTCAGATACGGCGTCATGTGTACAACGTGGTTGGTATCACTCAACGAATGATTTCGTCAGGAGGTGATCCGATGGTTTTTATTCCTTTAAAAGATGCGCAAGAAGCACAATTTTTAAAGGACAACGAAGCCATCGTGAACGAACGCCTTCGGACTGCAGCCAATCCCATTTTTAACCGTTCTTCAGTTCCAGGTTTGTTGGAGGCTGTGCAAAATTTACAAACCAGCAGTCACAACGTGAATGCTGTCTTGGTGCGTGTCTTGCCTGGCTGGCGTTCAGAACAGGTGGCGGAGCCCATTGCAAGGTGGAAACACCTGACGGTTTACACGCGCGCCAATATGGAAGAAATTCTTGTCAAAAAATTGATTGCTACCTCTGCCAAACAAATTGGCATGTTTCTAGTTATTCTGGCCATCGTCAGTGCTGCCATTGTGGCGTTCATCATCTACACCATGACATTGGGGAAGATTCGAGAAATTGCAGTCCTCAAATTAATCGGCACTCGCAATCTCACCATTGCCAGCATGATTCTTCAGCAAGCTCTCGGCCTTGGTGTCATTGGTTTTGTCGTGGGGAAGGTGTCAGCCACCCTATGGGCACCTGTATTTCCAAAGTTTGTTTTGCTATTGAGCCAAGATGCTGCTTTAGGATTCGGTATCACGATGTTCATTTGCGCCTTGGCCAGCACCTTGGCCATCCGTGTCGCCCTGAGCGTTGATCCGGCGCAGGCCATCAGTTAAAGGGCAAGCCATGGCTCAACACGCAGGCGGTATTCGAATTGAAAATTTACGCAAAGTCTACGGTCAAGGTGATACCGCGGTAGAAGCTTTGAAAAGTGTCAACATGTACGTAGCGCCAGGCGAAGTGGTCGGGCTGGTTGGGCCCTCCGGTTCGGGTAAGAGTACTTTGCTCAAATGTCTGGGTGCCATCATTGAACCCAGCTCTGGCCGCATGACCTTGGGAAATGATGTCATTTATGACAACGCATGGTTAAGCACTGACCTAAGTGCCTTAAGGCGAGATCGAATTGGTTTTGTATTCCAGGCGCCTTATTTGATTCCTTTTTTGGATGTCACAGACAATGTGGCACTCTTACCGATGTTGGCGGGCGTGCCCAATGCACAGGCGCGCTTGCAAGCTTTGGCACTTCTGAAATCATTGGATGTTGCACACCGCGCTAAAGCAGATCCTTCTCAATTGTCAGGTGGAGAGCAACAGCGTGTTTCTATTGCGCGTGCACTGGCCAACCGGCCACCCGTTATATTGGCGGATGAGCCCACAGCTCCCCTTGACAGCGAAAGAGCGCTTGCTGTCATGCGAATCCTCCATGACATGGCCCTTCAATCTCACACCGCCATCATTGTGGTAACGCACGATGAAAAAATCATTCCAACATTCAAGCGGATTTACCACATTCGAGACGGCATGACCGTGGAAGAGCAAGGTGAAGGTCGATCGATAGGTACAAGTAAAGTTCAAGTTGAAGCGTCATGAGAAATATTGCTTCTCTTTCTACCAAACTGGTTCGCATTGGTGCGGCACTCCTTTTTGTTGCGCTGGTCTCCATTGGTTTGACGCTGTGGGTCACATGGCAATTGGGTGGTGGCGCAGCCGCTTTGAATGAGG
>CAXNGF010000035.1:0-11612 GCA_964201905.1 Limnohabitans sp.
TATGTGCGCTTTCGCATCAATGGTCAAACTTATGAAGTAGAAGATTTGCCTACGCTTAAGAAAACCGAAAAGCACGACATCGATGTGGTGGTCGACCGTCTCAAAATTCGCCACGAAGCAGAAGCGCCCGCGCGCGATGCACTGCGTCAGCGCATTGCCGAAAGTTTTGAAGCCGCCTTAAGACTGGCAGAACAGCGTGCTATCGCCGTTGAAATGGACACAAGCATAGAACACATGTTCAACGCCAAGTTTGCCTGTCCTGTTTGCCATTACTCGATTGCAGAACTTGAACCACGTTTGTTCTCGTTCAACTCGCCCATGGGCGCTTGCACCACTTGCGATGGTCTAGGTACAACCGAAGTGTTTGACATTGATCGCGTGGTGGCCTTTCCCAGTTTGAGCTTGGCCAGTGGCGCCATCAAGGGCTGGGACAGGCGCAATGGTTTTTACTTCAGCATGCTCGAGAGTTTGGCCAAGCATTACGCTTTTGATGTGGAGGCACCCTTTGAATCTCTGTCCGACGCAGTGCGTCACAGCATCTTGTGGGGCTCCGGCGAAGAAGACATCAAGTTCAGTTACATCATGGAGTCGGGCGCTTCCAAGGGCAAAAAGGTTTCCAAGAAGCACCCCTTCGAAGGCATCATTCCCAACCTCACTCGCAGGTACAAAGAAACTGATTCCAGTGTGGTGCGCGAAGACTTGGCGCGCATGCGCAGTCACCATGCTTGCGCAGATTGCAAGGGCACGCGTTTGCGCCGCGAAGCGCGCCATGTGCGGGTCGGTGAGGGTGCGCAAGCGCGCGCTATTTATGAAGTCAACCATGTCACTTTAGGAGAAGCCCAAAGCTACTTCCAAAGCTTGAAGCTGCATGGCTCCAAGGCCGAGATTGCCGACAAAGTGGTGTATGAAATCGGCTCGCGTTTGAAGTTCTTGAACGATGTGGGGCTGAACTATTTAAGCCTTGACCGCAGTGCCGACACGCTCTCGGGCGGCGAATCACAACGCATTCGATTGGCCAGCCAAATTGGCTCGGGCCTCACGGGCGTGATGTATGTATTAGACGAGCCCAGCATTGGTTTGCACCAACGCGACAACGATCGCCTGATTGGCACGCTCAAACATTTGCGCGACATTGGCAACAGCGTGCTGGTGGTGGAGCACGACGAAGACATGATTCGCATTGCCGACCATGTGATTGACATGGGGCCGGGCGCGGGCGTGCACGGCGGGCGTGTGATGGCGCAAGGTACTTGCGCCGATATTTTGCAAGCACCTGATTCATTGACGGGCCAATATTTGTCGGGCCGAAAAACCATTGCTGTCCCCGACAAACGCCATGCGCCAGGCAAAGACTTTATTGAAATTGTGGGCGCACAAGGCCACAATTTGAAAAACGTGCGCGCGGCATTTCCTGTCGGACTTTTGACCTGCGTCACAGGGGTGTCGGGCTCAGGCAAATCCACCTTGGTCAACGAAACTCTGTACACCGCAGCAGCGCGCAGTATTCACCGGGCACACGATGAACCTGCAGCGCATGAAGACATAGTGGGGCTTTACCATTTCGACAAGGTGATCAACGTTGACCAGTCTCCCATTGGCCGCACACCGCGCAGCAACCCTGCCACTTACACCGGCATGTTCACGCACATTCGCGACCTGATGACAGAGGTGCCCGCAGCGCGCGAACGCGGGTATGGTCCCGGTCGCTTCAGCTTTAACGTCAGCGCTTCTAACGGCGGCGGACGCTGCGAAGCCTGTCAAGGCGACGGCATGGTGAAAGTCGAAATGCACTTCTTGCCCGATGTGTACGTGCCTTGCGATGTGTGTCACGGCCAACGTTACAACCGCGAAACTTTGGAAATCTTGTACAAAGGCAAAAACATTGCGCAAATGCTAGATATGACGGTAGAAACGGCGTTTGAATTTTTCAATGCCGTGCCGACCATTGCGCGAAAACTGCAAACTTTGCTCGATGTGGGTTTGAGTTATATCCGCTTGGGCCAAGCCGCCACCACCTTGTCGGGTGGTGAGGCACAACGCGTGAAGTTGGCGCTGGAATTGTCCAAGCGCGACACCGGCCGCACGCTTTACATTTTGGACGAACCAACCACCGGTTTGCACTTTGCCGACATTGCCTTGCTGCTCAAAGTCTTGCACCAACTGCGCGATGCGGGTAACACCATTGTGGTCATTGAGCACAACCTCGATGTGATCAAAACCGCCGATTGGTTGATCGACATGGGCCCCGAAGGCGGCTCGGGTGGTGGTACGGTGGTCGGTGTAGGTACGCCCGAAACGCTGGCACAAAATCCTGCCAGCTTTACGGGTCGCTACTTAAAGCGTTTGCTTGAAAAATAATTAGGCTTGCGCGGCAGCTTTCAAAACATCGCGCGTGCGAATGGCTTCTTTTCGTGCTGCTTGCGCAAAATCATCACCCGATGACGCATACAAAATAGCGCGCGATGAACTCACGATGACTGCGCCCGTTGTCACGCCTTGGCTTTGCCTGTAACCGGCTTTGATGGTGGCCACAGCATCGCCGCCTTGTGCGCCAACGCCCGGAATGAGCAAAGGCAAGGTCGGTGCCAAACTTCGCACACGTTCAATTTCTGCAGGGTACGTGGCACCCACCACCAAACCCAGTTGACCGTTCAAGTTCCAAGGACCTTGGGCCAATTTTGCAACGTGTTCGTACAACAAAGGCTGCCCTTCCACAGAAGCCAAACGTTGGTTTTGCAAATCATCACCCCCGGGATTGGATGTGCGGCACAACAAGAACGCACCTTTGCCGTGGTGTTTCAAATAAGGCTGAACAGAATCAAAGCCCATGAAGGGCGACAGCGTGACAGCATCAGCGCCATAACGCTCAAAGGCTTCTATGGCGTATTGCTCCGCTGTGGCGCCAATGTCGCCGCGCTTGGCATCCAAAATGACGGGCACATGGGGCGCATGACGGCGCATGTGTTGCATGAGTTTTTCCAATTGATCTTCTGCACGGTGTGCGGCAAAGTACGCAATTTGGGGCTTGAAGGAAATGGCCAAGTCGGCCGTGGCATCGACAATCTGCGCGCAAAAATCGAAGATCTTGCTAGCGTCACCCTTCATGCCAGCGGGAAACTTGCCGGGTTCAGGGTCGAGGCCCACACACAACAGGGAGCCGTTTTGGCGCTCAGCGCCTTGCAGTTGTTCTAAGAAGGTCATGGCTGGATTTTAATGGCTCATGCTACAAGACCCAAGCTCACGGCCTTTTCCATCATTTGAGACTAAGATCGGTCACATGCATTCACTCACAAAACGCCAATGGGTGATCTTGGCGCTTCTCACCGTCATTTGGGGCCTGAACTGGCCTGTTTTGAAACTTGGCGTCACAGGTTACCCACCCCTGACCTTTCGGATGCTTTGCTTGATCATTGGCACACCTGTGTTGGGATTGGGCCTTTTGGCCATGAAGGTCCCTTTTAGAATTCCGAGGCAGTATTGGCGTGAATTGTTGGTTCTGTCCATATTCAACATGTTCATTTGGCACGCCTTGATCATCTTGGCGGTGCAGTACTTGTCCAGTGGCAGGTCAGCCATTTTGGGTTACACCATGCCCATCTTTTCAGCCCTGATCGGTGCGTTTGTCTTTCAAAACCAGTTGTCCAAGCGCGCTTGGGGTGGTGTGTTTGCTGCGGCGCTTGGGGTGGTCCTTTTGCTTTGGCACGAGTTGGCCAACCTCTCTGGCAAACCTGTGGGCGTGCTGTTGGCCTTGGTGGCTGCCAGCACTTGGGCCTTGGGCACACAAATGCTGCGCAGAACCACCATTCCTTTGCCAACCCTCACCTTGTCTTTCTGGATGACCGCATTGACGACCTTGGTCTTGGCGGTCTTGGCCTTTGTATTTGAATCTGATAGATGGCAAGAGCCAACACCCACGCATTGGGTTGCCATTATTTTCAACGCCTTCTTGGTGTTTGGCTTTGCGCACGCCGCTTGGTTTTATTTGGCACGCGGTTTACCACCCGTGGCCTCGACTTTGAGTGTCATGATGATTCCCATTTTGGGTGTGTTCAGCGGCGCTTGGGCCTTGAATGAAATACTGCATTGGCAAGACTGGACGGCAATGGGGTTGATGGTGGTTTCGATTGCCAGCGTGCTATGGCCATCAAAGCCTGCGAACGACATCAAAACTGAAGAAGCCTAAGTCAACGCAATAGACTTAGCGATTGAAGCTTCACTCAATCTCAATCACTTGATGGCCTGACCAAACTGGCAGCCAAACACAAATCAGCCCATGCCTTGGCTTTGTCGGCCTGATTGCGCAACAAGTAAGCAGGTGGGTAGGTCACCACCACAGGGACCCCCTTGAAGCTTTGCACTTGTGAGCGCAATTTGCCCAACGGCTCAGCACTTTGCAACAGTGCCAGCGCAGCCGTTCTGCCCATGGCCAATATCACTTTGGGTTGGACCAGGGCAACTTGCCGTGCCAAATATGTGCCGCAATGTGACACCTCCAATTGGCTGGCATTGCGGCCAACGGGGGTTCGACATTTCAAAGCGTGGGTTAAATAAACTTGCGCACGTGTGAGACTGAGCGCCTTCAACATGTTGTCCAACAATTGACCGGCCGGTCCCGCAAAACTTCGCGCCTCATTGTCTTCCTCTTCCCCAGGCGCATCGCCCACAATCATCCAATCGGCTGTCGCCAAGCCTTCTCCCAAAATAGCTTGCTGACGAGATTGGCTCAAGCCACAACCTGTGCAAGTGGCAACTGCAGGCTGCAGTTGCGCCCAATCCATGCTGGCAATGCCGGCTGGCAATTGCGAAATATCGACAATAGGGACTGAGAGCAACTGGGGTGCACTGGCAACTGGTACGGATACAGATGCGTCAACAGGCGGCGTTTCAGGTGCTGTAACTTGTGCAAGCTTGGAAGCCTTTGCAGGCACAGCGCTTGCCGTTTGCGGCATCCAAACACGCACACCCATTTCCGCCAACATGGCGCGTTGGCGCTCGTCCAATTCAAAACGCGTGGCGCTCTCGCCCATAGGAACAGTTGAGTCTTCAGTCATTGCTTAGGCTTTAAGGGACATGCTCATGACCACCGCAGACTCTCGGGTGGTTCTACCTGCAGGATAGTAATCTTTTCTCAAACCCACTTGTTGAAAGCCAAAACTTTGGTACAAATTCAAAGCGGGTGCATTGCTTTCACGCACTTCAAGCCACAGCCAGCTTGCACCCTTGGCTTGAGACCACAGGCGCAAAGACTGCATCAAACAGCGCGCCCATCCTTGACGCTGAAATGCTGGCGCCACCGTGATGTTGAGCAAATGAACTTCGTCAATGACCTGCATGGCTACAAAGTAGCCCACCAATTGCTCACCAGCCACCAAGCGGTGCGCCACATAACCGGCCATTAAGGCATCTTTGAAATTGCCCAAAGTCCAGGCGTGGCTGTAAGCCGATTGTTCAACCGCCACCACCGCTTCTAAGTCGGCCTCGGTCATGGTGAGCAGCTGCACCTGGGTCTCAGGCGTGAGCATTTGCTTGAGTTCGGGCGGCCACAGGTTCATAGTTGGGATGGGCTGATTGTTGATGCCGATGCCGATGTAGATGTAGATGCCGATGCATTGGCTTTAGCCAGTTTGATGGCGTCACGCTCTGCCGTGGTCTGCGCCACTTTGTCGCGAATGTAAAGTGGTTGAACCCACTCGGGTGCAACAGCTTCTTGATTTGCCCACAGAGCAGGTGCCATGCGCAACAAAGCCAATGCGTGCGGCACGGCAGCAACACATGGAATGCGAGTACCGATGGACTCAAATTCTTGAAAAGCAAAGTCTTGCAAAGGAAAGCGGTCTTTGTAGACGTCAAAGCCATTGCCTGCCAATACAAAATTTGGCAGGTTCATGCGGCTTAGCTGCGCCGCCATCGCTTCGGGTGATCCCACCTGCAAGGGTTGCACCGATGTCCATCGTGAAGTGTCGGCGTGCCACGCATACACGCCCACATAAACTTCTCCCATGCGAGCGTCCATGACTGCGGCTACATGGCAGTCTCTGGTTTGCGCATCAACCAGCGTCTGCCGAGCATCTTCTGCAACAGCCTTCAAACTGTCGACTGGGATGACTTTCAAGTTCGCTCCCAGTGCCAGGCCTTGCGCCACCGCACAGGCTGTTCTAAGGCCTGTGAAAGAGCCTGGGCCTTGGCCTACCACCAAGGCTGTCAAATCAGAAAGTTGCAATTGCGCTTTTGCAAGCAGGGTGTGAATGGTGGGGATCAATTGCGCAGATGCATTGGCACCGCCGACACCATGGTGATGCCAAGTTTGGTCCATCTTTGACAAGGCCAACGACATCATGTCGGTGCTGGTGTCAAAGGCCAAAAAATTCAGGGCTTGGGTCATTGCATTCAAGTTTGAAATTTAGGATTTGACCACGGCTTGCCGCACGCCAAACAAAATACCACCAGTGACCAAAGCCACACCAGCCCACAACTTCCAAGACAAGGGTTCACCTAAAAATACCACAGCGCCCAGCGCAGACAGTCCTGGCACCAAGGCTGTGATCATGGTGGATTTCACGGGACCAAAAGTGCGAATCATGTGCGTAAAGGTGATGCCTGAAATGACCACCGAGCCCACGCCCTGAAACCCCGCTTGAAAAACAATTTCAGACCACGAGGCTTGTGCCATGTGGCTTGGCAGCACGTTAAGGCCCACCAAGAATGCATAAGCAGGTACAAAGCTCACAAACGCAAAAGCAGTGATGGCCATCGTGGCGCGCACAGCATCGAGAGCATAGTGTCGCACCATGACACTGTAGGCCGACCAACAAAATGCCGCCGACATGAACAACAGGTCGCCAATCCAAATATCGCCACCTTCAAATGCTTTGAAAAGGCTCATGCCGCCCACCAAAATATCGCCGCAGACAATCATGCCCAAACCAATGGCGCGGTTCAGGCCGATATATTCGCGTAAAAACAGCCACATCAACAAACTGGTCCAAAGCGGCAAGCTGCCAGGCATAAGCACGGAGGCGTGCCCCGCAGGCGCATAAAAAAAGCCGAAATATGCCAAAACGGCATACAAGAAACCGCCCACCATGCCTGCCCGCAGCGTGATGTTCAAGGGCAAGGGCGACAAACCAAACAAAGAGCCCACTTGTTCGCCGCGTTGCCTGGCTTCGCGCATGAGCCACCACGCCCATGGCAACAACACACTGCTTGCGCCAAGAATGCGCGCACAGGCTATGTCCAAAGGCAAAAGCACATGAGATGCCGAGGCCCGCGCCACAATGATGAAAGAGGTCCAAATGAGAACAGTGATCACGGCCGCCAAACGGCCGATGGTGAGCTGAGAAAATGCCATGTCCCAATGATACGTCCTGTCTTTGGTGTCAGCCCGCAAGGCCGGCTAGACTTCAGGGATGCGCAGATCTCGCTTTCAGTTTTCTCTTCAGATGGGTTTGGTCATCGTCTTGGCCTTTCCAAGTTTGGCTTCAAGCGCGAAGCCCAATGTCAACAAGTCTGAAAAAATAGAGGTCCCTGAACCCGTCATTCAGGCCTTCAAACAAGCCAATGTGCCCTTGAGTGCTGTAAGCATCATGGTGACAGCTTTAAGCAACGCTTCGCCAAGCGCAGATCCTCCCAAGCCTCGGTTAAGTCTTCATGCCACCGCAGAGATGAACCCGGCTTCCGTCATGAAGCTCATCACCACATCAGCGGGCTTGTCACTTTTGGGGCCCGACTTCACGTGGCGCAATAAAATCTTGGTCGATGGCCCTGTCAAAGATGGCATCTTGCAAGGTAATTTGTATTTAAAAGGCAGTGGCGATCCCAAATTGGTCGTAGAGCGCCTCCAAACATTGCTACAAGATGTGATGGCCAAAGGCCTTCGCGAAGTCAAGGGCGACATCATTTTGGATGGCAGTGTTTTTGATCTGCCAGATCAAAATCCTGCAAGCTTTGACGATGAGCCTCTGCGGCCCTACAACGTTGCACCGCATGGTCTTCTGCTGAACTTCAATGCCATGTTGTTCAAGTTCACGCCCGATGCCGCTCGCGGTGAAGCCAAAGTTGAAAGCGAGCCACCGCTGGCCAATGTTCAGTGGCCGAGCAGCGTGGCATTGTCATCAGGCCCTTGCCAAGATTGGCGGACCCAACTGCGCGCCGACTTTTCCAAAGCTGACAGCATGCGCTTCAATGGCACTTACCCCAAAGCGTGTGGTGAACAAAAGTGGCCTGTGGCTTATGTTGAACCGCAAACTTTTGCCCCGCGCATGGTGCAAGCCATGTGGCGCCAAGCCGGGGGCCAACTCAAGGGGCAGGTGCGCCATGGCAACGCACCTGCACAAGCTTTGCTGTGGCACGAAGCACAGTCGCTGCCATTGACCGATATCGTGGCCGATATCAACAAGTTTTCCAACAACGTCATGGCGCAGCAGTTGTTTCTAACGCTATCAAGCCAGCAAGACCGAGGCAATTTTGCAGCTTCTCGGCAGACTGTGTTGAAGTGGTGGTCACACAACTTAAAAGGGCATCGTGCTCCGGTGTTAGACAACGGCTCTGGGCTCTCTCGCGAGGAGCGAAGCAATGCGCAAGCCCTCAGCGCTTTGCTGCATTTGGCAGCCCAAAGCCCTTATGCCAGTGCCTTGCAAAACTCTCTGGCAATCGCTGGCGTAGATGGCACCGTGGCTCGCTTGAAAGACCGACAACCCAAATCAGTTGCCATTGGGCGGGCGCTTCTCAAATCTGGCAGCCTAAAAGATGTTGCTTCTTTGGCGGGTTACGTCGATGGCTTGAGTGGTAAGCGCTATGTCTTTGTCGTCATCGTCAACCACCCCAATGCCAATGCCGTACGTCCCGCCTTCGACCGCTTGCTTGAGTGGACTGTCAAGGATGAGAAAAAACTTAGTCCATAGTAGTAGTTACCCCCTCACCCACTGGCTTGGGCCTGAGTACGATGAATATTAAAAGAAATCTTACAAAGAGGTTAAAGATGAAAACCATCAAGTGGAAACTTGCACTACTCTCTACGCTAACTGTCGCCCTTTTGACGGCTTGTGGTGGTGGTAGCCCGGGTGATCAAAAGCTGCGCATCGAATACTCCTCCCTAGTGTCATTCGGCGACAGTCTGAGCGATGTTGGAACTTACCAAGTCGGCGGCATCATTGCCATGGGCGGCGGCCAGTACACCGTCAATTCAGCGACCGCAAAAAATTGGACTCAACTGTTGGCCGCTCAAATGGGTCTTCCTGCCCCTTGCCCTGCACAAAAGGGCTTAGATGGCAACGCAAGTTATGGCCTTTCTGTACCCGTTGTGAATACGGCGGCTTGCCTTAATTATGCTCAAGGCGGATCGCGCGTTACGAACCCAGTGGGTCCAGGCAATAAGCTTTTGGGTGGAAGCAATGCCATCCTTGGTCAACTAACTGTGCCCATCTCAACTCAAATTAACACCCACCTCACTAAAGTTGGCGGCAGGTTCTCTGGCACCGAAATGGTGACTGTCATGGCCGGAGCAAACGATGTCTTCATAAATTTGACCATGGTAGGAATGGGCGCAATGAGCGCACCAAGTGCTGTCACCGCAATGGGAACAGCTGGTGCAGAGCTGGCCGCCTACATCAAGACCATGGTAATAGACAAAGGTGCAAGCAAGGTTCTTGTACTCAACGTTCCTGACGTGAAGGGTACACCCTTTGGAATGGCTCAGAGTCCTGAAGTTCAAGGCTTAATTGACTTGATGGTGACCACCTTCAATACCCAACTGAAAACAGGCCTTCAAAACACATCCGGCGTTTTAATTGTTGACGCCTACACCGCAAGCAAAGACGAAACCGCTAACCCTGCTCAGTACGGCATCAGCAATGCAACTACACCGGCTTGTTTGATGGACCCAAGCAAAAATGCACTTGGAACTTCCCTGGTCTGCAACTCAAGCAATGTGGTCGCTGGCGATGTGTCCAAATACTTGTTTGCAGACTCGGTTCACCCGACGCCTTATGGGCAACAGCTGATTGCACAATTGGTCGCAAAAGAGCTGGTGCTGGCCAAATGGTTTTGATGACTTGGACTTTCAGGAGAAACTCATGAATAACATACACAAGATCATCGCTGCGTCTGCATTGATCACTTTTTGCATTGGTTCGCAGGCTCAATCTGCAGGTACAAAAATGATTCGCTTCGGTGCGACTCAAATTTCACCACAAGTTACCAGTGGCAATATGACTGCGCCAAGTTTTAACAATACCAAAACGGATGTGGCCAGTGATACGCAACTTGGTGGTGGCTTAACCTACATGTACACCGACAACATAGCAATCGATTTGCCGTTGGCCTTGCCTTTTACACACAAACTATTGGGCGCAGGTTCATTAGCAGGCGCAGGTCAACTCGGAAGTGTCAAAGCTTTGCCATTCACTGTTTTTGGTCAATACCGCTTCAATGAAGCGGTCGCGGTGTTCAGACCCTACGTGGGCATTGGGTTGACTTATGCTTATTTTTACGATGAGACTGGCAGTGGGGCACTCACTGCCACCACAAATCCAGGGGGCACGCCCACAAGTCTGAGTGTGGGTTCTAAATTTGCCTTAACACCTCAAATTGGGTTTAGTTACGCACTGAATGATAAGTGGACACTGGACACTTCGTTCAGCAAAACTTTTCTTAAAAATCGGACTACATTTTCAACTGGTCAAACCATCGATACAACACTCAATCCCAACACCTTCAGTCTAGGCTTGGGATTAAAGTTCTAATCAATGCCAAGCAAGGTGGCATGCCTTTAAAGCTTGCCAGCTTGCTAAATGCTTCAAGCCGCTGCGCGATTGAGTCTGTCGCGCACGCCTTCCCACTCGGGAGAGTCGGGTGGCGTTTCAATCCAAATACTTCTAACACCTCGCGCATCAAAATTGCGCAACACGCCAAACAAATCATGCGCGGCTTGGGATGCATCCGAAGGCATGGCGCGCCAATACAAGCCCGCGCCCCTAAGCTCATTGGCTGGTTTTTCAACAGACCACAAAGCCAAGTTTTGCGTGTGCGGGCCCAACGCCTCCAATGCTTTCTGCCATTCAGCAATTTGCATCAGACGCACTTTGGCTAAGGGTGCATAGTGAGATTCCAAAGTACCTGAGGCACGCGGTGCTTCTGAGTTCAATGTTTCTGGATTCACCAATTTCAAACCGCAGGCTTGTTCAATTTGAATCCGACTGATTTGCCCAGGTCGCAGCAGCACCGGCACGCCGCGGGTGCAATCGACAATGGTGGACTCAATGCCCACATCGCATTCACCGCCATCCAAAATCAACAGTGCATCGCCAAATTCAGACTGCACATGGGCAGCACTGGTGGGGCTTACACGGCCAAACAAATTGGCACTGGGCGCAGCCACTCCCCATACGCCTTTTTTAGCACAGGCTTGCAAAACTGCAAGCGCCGCTGGGTGTGAAGGGCAACGCAAACCCACAGAATCTTGTCCACCTGCAGCAGCGGCGGCCACCTCTGCACGGCGGGGCAAGATAAGGGTAAGAGGGCCTGGCCAAAATTGCGACATCAATTTTTGCGCAAAGTCGGGGATGTCACTGGCAAATTTTTTAACTGAATCTGCATGGGCCACGTGAACAATCAAA
>CAXNGF010000036.1:0-11403 GCA_964201905.1 Limnohabitans sp.
TTGAACTGCGCTGCGCCTGAACGTCAATTCTCTCTATCAATGCTTTTTGTTGGCTAACCATGGCTGACAGGCCGCCACCCAATGCCAATACATCTTTCACTTTGGCGCCAGACTTCAGTTCATAAACAGCACCATGGTCTGTGGCGCCTACCAAGGCCATGCGGGGACCGGCGGGGGGAATCATAATGACGTCGCCAGGCTGCAATGCTGCGTCTTTGCTTTTGTCGCCCTTGGCTATAAAGTCGTAAAGGTCTAGGGTGGTAATGGTTTTGCCGCCGCGCTTGAGTTCAATTTGGCGCATGCTGCCGTTCACATTGGGGCCGCCGCTGGCAAATACAGCGTTAATTAAGGTGCTAAGGCTGTTAAGGTTGTAGGTGCCTGGATGGTTGGCTTGGCCCACCACATACACCGTAATGCCGCGCAGTTTGCCAAGGGCAGCGTTCAGGCTTACGTTGTTGTAGACCGTGGCTACTTGTTTTTTAAGCACTGCTTCTAGGTCTTTAACTTGCACGCCGCTGAGGTTAATGGCGCCAATTTTGGGCAAGTTAATTTGGCCGTTGCGGTCTAGGGTTTGGTTGCCTGCAAAGTCAATGCTGCCCCAAATTTGAATGCGCACTTCGTCGCCTGGGCCTAATACATATTCAGCGGGGGCTGGTGCAGCTGTGTCTGCAGCGTAGGCCATGGGGTTTTCAAAAAGGCTGGCACCAAACAAAGGCAGCAGTTTGCCTGTGCTTTCTTGCACAAACTTTTGAAATTGGCTGGGGGTGGCTAGTTTGGGAGCACGCAGCGGGCTAAGGGTGTTGCGCTGGGCGTCTTGGGCGCCAAAATCTGGGCGCGCGGCGGGTTGCTGTAGGCCGGGTTGCTGTAGGCCGGGTTGGGCGCCTGCACCGGCGCCCAACAAGGCATTGGGGTTGGGCAGGGTTTGAGCTACGGCCATGCCAAGGCTGGCAGTGGTAAGCAAGGCGGCTACTCCGAACCGAAGCTTGTATACGAACTGAGTTGTTACTGGGGACATTGACAAAGGCATTGAAGTGTCTTTTCTGAAAAATACGCCACGCAGGCTACCGCAGTGCTGATTGTATTGAATACAAAGCAAAAATGAGATTTTAAGTCGCGTCAACCCCTTATTGGGGAAAACCCACGTAACTCAATGTAAAGAGCAAAGAATTCTTAGTGTTTTTTACAAACGAATTGACCGATGATATGTCGTAAATGCTTAAAAATAATGTCAAAGGCATGACAGTGAAAAAAAAAATGAGTAAATTGATATTACTTTTGGAGCGATGGCTTTTGTAAGCTTTAACTGACAGATTCAACTTGGTGGTGGTCCACCTGCACCACCGTGGGTCTGCCCAAAATTTCTAACAACACGGCCACGCGTTTGCTTGACACACTTTGCACCAAACCTTCTAAGGCGCCCAGCGCCACGTGCTTAAGCTTTACCTTTTGGCCGGCTTTGAAGTTGCTCATTTCTTGCAGGGTGGCTTGGTTTTGCGAGGTTTCAAATTCTTTAAGGGTGGCCACCATGCTGGTGCTTACCACGCCTGGCTCAAAGCCAAAGCGCACCACGTGCGAGATGCCTTTGGTGCTGCGCACGGTTTCTATGCTTTGCTCGGGCTTGCTGGGCCTGAACAAGATGTAGCGCGGAAACATGGGCTCGAACACGGGCACGGGGCCGGCTTCGGTGTTTTTAAACTTTTTGTAGCGCGGCAGGTAGGCCTCAAAGTTTTGAAGCTCTAGGTTTTGCAGGGCCACCAGTTCTAGGCGGGGCTTGGTGTAGGCAACTAGCCATTTGTCTTGCCAAGGGTTGGGGGTTTGGCTTGACTTGGGGTCGGTTATTGGGTCGGTCATGGAACTGCTATTTTAATTATAGTTTCTATTATTGTGTAACTTATTGTAGACACTTGCGCAAAGCCACACCGGTATGAGTGCCAAGCCTTACCACCTGCTCTGGGGTGGCGCTGGCCACCACTTGGCCGCCGGCTTTGCCGCCTTCGGGGCCTAGGTCTAGTATCCAGTCGGCTTCGGCTATCACGTCTAGGTCGTGCTCGATGACCAGCACGCTGTGGCCGGCATTGACCAAGCGGTGCAGCACATGAATGAGTTTGTCTACGTCGGCCATGTGCAGGCCCACGGTGGGCTCGTCTAGCACGTACAAGGTGTGCGGGGCTTTGTTGCCGCGCTTGCCTATTTCGTCTCTTACTTTGGTAAGTTCTGTGACCAGCTTAATGCGCTGTGCTTCTCCGCCGCTTAAGGTGGGTGAGGGTTGGCCCAAGGTAAGGTAGCCCAGGCCTACGTCTTTGAGCAGCTGCAAGGGGTGGGCTATGGAGGGCATGGTTTGGAAGAAGCCCACGGCTTCGTCTACTTCCATTTTAAGCACGTCGCCGATGCTTTTGCCGCGCCAAGTTACGGCCAATGTTTCGGGGTTGAAGCGCGCGCCGTGACAAGCTTCGCAGGGCACTTTCACATCGGGCAAAAAACTCATCTCGATGGTGCGCAGGCCTTGGCCTTCGCAGGTGTGGCATCGGCCTTCGCCGGTGTTAAAGCTGAAGCGGCCTGTTAAGTAGCCTCTTGCTTTGGCCTCTAATGTTTCGGCAAAGAGTTTACGTATGGTGTCCCAAAACCCAATGTAGGTGGCGGGGCAGCTGCGAGGTGTTTTGCCAATGGGGGTTTGGTCTACTTCTAGCACGCGGTCTATGACTTCGAAGCCTTTGAGTTCTGTGCAGCCTGTGAGGTGTGGAAACTTGCCTGCGGCTTGTTCGTCTCTGCCGGCTTTGGTGCTGCGTTGGCTGACGTGGGTTTGCACGTTGGCTAGCAGCACGTCTCGTGCAAGCGTAGATTTACCGGAGCCGCTTACGCCGGTTACGGCTACCAGGCGTTGGAGGGGAATTTGAACGTTGACGTTTTGTAGGTTGTGGAGGTTGGCGCCTTTGAGTTCAAGCCAGTTGAGGTTCGTATCTCCAAACGCAGGCATACTTCTTCTGGCTTGCAGCGGGTGCTTCATGGCGTGCAATAAGTATTTGCCAGTCTGCGAGTCTGCTGCGTCTGTAATGTCTTTCACGCTGCCCTGCGCTACCAACTTGCCGCCGCGCTTGCCTGCGCTGGGGCCAATGTCAATGATGTGGTCTGCGCGCCGAATGGTGTCTTCGTCGTGCTCTACCACCACCAATGTGTTGCCTTTGTCGCCCAGCTTGTGCAGGGCATTCAGCAATATTTGGTTGTCGCGCGCATGCAGGCCAATGGTGGGTTCGTCTAGCACGTAGCACACGCCTTGCAAGTTAGAGCCCAGCTGCGCGGCCAGCCTGATGCGCTGCGCTTCGCCGCCGCTTAAGGTGGGCGCGCCGCGGTCTAGCGTGAGGTAGCCCAAGCCTACTTCTTCTAAGAACTCTAGGCGGCTTTCAATTTCTGGCAAGAGGTCTCTGGCTATGTCTTGTTCGCGCTGCGTCAGCTCAATGGCCTTGGGTTCGTTGGCTTTAGGTACATTTCCTTTAGCCAAGCTTTGCACCCACTTGCGCACGTCGGTCACGCTCATGCTGGCAATGTCGGTAATGGGCAAGTGTTGCGCGGTGAACTTCACGTGGCGCGCGGTGCTGTTAAGGCGTGTGCCTTCGCAGTGCGGACACACTTGCTCTATGAGGTCTTCAATTTCTGGCTCGGCAAAACTTTGTTCGCGGCCTTTGTTGTCGTCGTCTCTCACCGAGTCGTCAAACACTTTGCGTTGGTCGTTGGTCAGCTTCACACCAGTGCCCACACACTCGGGGCACCAGCCGTGTTTGCTGTTGTAACTAAAAAGGCGCGGGTCGAGTTCGTTGTAAGAGGTGCTGCACTGCGGGCAGGCGCGCAGGGTAGAAAACACTTGCAGTTTGCCAATGTGTTCAGTGTGCGGCGTGTTGCCTTCCTTGGCCCCTTGCGCTGCTTTGGCAGCGGCGTCATCCATGGCCTCTTGCAGACCATCGAGTTGACTCAACACATGCACCACACCTTTGCCCAACTCTAAAGTTTTGGTCAGGGCTTCGCGCAGTTGCTTTTCTTCGTTGGCACTAATTTTGAGGCTGGCCACGGGCAGCTCTATGGTGTGCTCTTTAAACCGGTCAATGCGAGGAAAATTTGTAGTGGGCAAAAAATTGCCATCTACACGCAGGTGTGTATAGCCCCGCGGCCGCGCCCAATCGGCCAGCTCGGTGTACACACCCTTGCGGTTCATAACCAAAGGCGCCAGTAAACCAATGTGCTGGCCACGGAAGTTTTTAAGCAGCTGCGCCGCAATGCTGTCGGGCGTTTGCGGCTGCACCGCTGCGTTGTCGTGAATGCAATGTTGTGTGCCAAGCTTCACGTACAAAAGCCTTAAAAAGTGCCAAACTTCTGTGGTGGTACCCACAGTGCTTTTTCTGCCCCCTCTTGAAAGCCGTTGCTCAATGGCCACCGTGGGCGGAATGCCATACACCGCGTCTACTTCGGGCCGACCAGCCGGCTGAACAATGCTGCGCGCATAAGCGTTAAGACTTTCAAGATATCTGCGCTGGCCTTCGTTAAAAAGAATGTCAAACGCCAACGTAGATTTACCAGAACCACTAACCCCAGTAATCACATTGAACTGCCCACGCGGAATATTCACGCTGAGGTTTTTAAGGTTGTGCTCTTTGGCATTCACTATTCGAATACTGTTCTGTTCAGCCAATTCAGCGGGTGAGCGGATTGCGCCGGCAGATGATTGGATTGTGGATTTTGCGCTTGCGTATGAGGCACCCGGCGTAACCCGGTCGCCCACTAAGTTGGCAGCCTCAGAAGCTTTCAACAACCCACCCAACTCCCCCATAGCAATTGCATACTCCCTCAACGCCAATGCCGTATGAGAAGTAGCGTGATTCCTCACGTCTTCAGGCATCCCCTCAGCCACAACATACCCCCCAGCATCCCCACCCTCAGGACCCAGGTCGATTAACCAATCGCTGGCTCTAATGACATCTAGGTTGTGCTCAATGACAATGAGCGAATGACCACCTTCTAACAACTTGCGCAAAGCCCGCATGAGCTTTGCAATATCGTCAAAGTGCAAGCCCGTAGTGGGCTCGTCAAACAAAAAGAGCGTGCCCTTCTTAGCCACAGATTGCTTGCTAGAAGTAGCCGTTTTAGCAGCCCCCGCCAAGAACCCCGCCAACTTCAAACGCTGCGCTTCACCGCCCGACAAAGTAGGCACCGGCTGGCCCAACTTCACATACTCCAGGCCCACATCGACAATGGGCTGCAGCGCACGAATCACATCGCGATCTTGCGCAAACAAAGACGCCGCCTCACTGACGGTGAGGTCTAACACATCGGCCACATTGAGGTACCTTGCTTTGAGCTCGCCCATGGCCTGACGCTCAATTTTGATTTCCAAAATTTCGGGCCGATAACGCTTGCCATCGCAATCGGGGCAACGCAAATACACGTCTGATAAAAACTGCATTTCGACATGCTCAAAACCAGAGCCGCCGCAAGTAGGACACCTGCCATCGCCGCTGTTAAAGCTGAACTTGGAAGCCGTGTAGCCGCGCTGCCTAGACAAAGGTGCTGTGGCAAAAATTTCTCTCAGGGAGTCCCATGCGCCCACATAACTTGCGGGGTTGGAGCGCGCTGTTTTGCCAATGGGCGATTGGTCTACAAACACCACATCGCTTAAATGATCTGCCCCTAAAAGTCTGTCGTGCGCGCCGGGTGTTTCGGTGCTCTTGCCAAAGTGTCTGAGCAGCGCGGGGGCCAACACGTCTTGAATCAAACTGGATTTGCCCGAACCGCTTACGCCGGTAACGCACACCAAGCGTTGCAAGGGAAATTCGATTGACACGTTTTTAAGGTTGTGTACCTTGGCGCCTTCTAGAATCAGGCGCGGTGTGTTGTCTGTGACCAGCCGCTTAAAGCCCATGCCCACTTGCTTGCGGCCGCCCAAATAGTCGCCCGTTAAAGTGCTGGCGTTTTTAAGGTCTTGGGTGCTGCCGTCAAACACAATGTGCCCACCCTTCTCGCCGGGGCCGGGGCCCATGTCGATCATGCGATCGGCGGCCAACATGACTGCGGGGTCGTGCTCTACAACGACCAGCGTGTTGCCTGCGTCACGCAAGCGGTGCATGGCCTGCGTGATGCGGCTCATGTCGCGCGGGTGCAGGCCAATGCTGGGCTCGTCTAACACGAAGAGTGTGTTAACCAGTGACGTGCCCAAGGCGGTGGTGAGGTTGATGCGCTGCACTTCGCCGCCGCTTAAGGTGCGGCTTTGGCGGTCTAGGGTGAGGTAGCCAATGCCTACGTCGCACAGGTATTTGAGGCGGTTGGTAATTTCTTCTAGGAGAAGTTTGAGGGCTTGCGCTTCGCCGTCTTTGCTGTTTTCTAAGATGGCCGCGGCCGACATGCGGTCGAAGAAACTTCGCAGTTTGTCGATGGGCATGATCATGAGGTCATGCAGGCTCAGGCCAGGCAGTGCTTCGAGTTGTTTTCTGGACCACTTCACGCCTTTGGGCATGAAGCGTTTGTCTTTGGGCAGTGATGCGTCAGCGTCTTGTTTGCTGCCAATGCGCCAGATTAGGCTGTCTGTTTTAAGCCGCGCGCCGCCGCACGAGCCGCATTCGGTGTAGCTGCGGTATTTGGACAAGAGCACGCGGATGTGCATCTTGTAGGCTTTGCTTTCCAGGTAGGCAAAGAAGCGGTGCACGCCGTACCACTGTTGGTTCCATTTGCCGTTCCAATTTGGGGAGCCTTCAATCACCCACTTTTGTTGTTCTGGTGTGAGTTTGAACCAAGGTGTGTCGCGAGGAATACCGGCGGCTTCGGCGTGACGCATGAGGTCGTCTTGCGCTTCTTTCCAAGCGGGGGTTTGGATGGTTTTGATGGCGCCGGCTCTGAGGGTGAGCTTTTCGTTGGGGATGACCAGGCCTAGGTCTACGCCTATCACTCTGCCAAAGCCACGGCATGTTTCGCATGCGCCGACGGCGGAGTTGAAGGAGAACATGGAGGGCATGGGCTCGGGGTAGCGCAGGTCGCTTTCGGGGCAGTGCAATCCCGCCGAGAAGCGCCACATAACAGTTCGATCGCCGGATAAATTGGGGTCAGATCCAAATAAATTGGTTGAGCCCGACCCGGGCGAATCCAATTTTTTTGGCTCTGACCCCAATTGAGCACCTTCCCCAACCACATAAACATTCAACCGCCCGCCCCTCTTCAGCGCTACTTCAATGGCCTCAACCACCCTCGCCTTTTCTGTAGTCACCAACCTAAACCTATCAGCCACCACATCCAACACCTTGCGCGGCCCGGTAGGCGTAGCCACTTCCCTCTCGGCCTGCACTTTGGTAAAGCCGCTGGCCGACAGCCACTGCTCTACTTGCTCTGCCGTTGTATTGCCTGGCAACTCAACAGGGAAAGTTAAAACCAATCTAGGATCACCTACAGCTTCTGCACGTTTGTGCAGTTCTGAGTAAATAGATTCAGGCGTGTCGTGCCTCACAGGCTGCGCAGTTTCGCGGTCGTGCAAATGGCCTAATCTTGCGAACAGCAGCTTAAGGTGGTCGTTGAGCTCTGTCATGGTGCCAACGGTGGAGCGCGAGCTTCTAACGGGGTTGGTCTGATCAATGGCAATGGCTGGCGGCACGCCTTCCACTTTGTCCACAGCGGGTTTGTCCATGCGGTCTAAAAACTGCCGCGCATAAGCGCTGAATGTTTCCACATAGCGCCGCTGCCCTTCGGCATACAGCGTGTCAAACACCAAACTAGATTTGCCCGACCCGCTGGGACCCGTAACAACTGTGAGCTCGCCGGTGCGAATGTCCAAATCAATGTTCTTGAGGTTGTGCTGACGAGCACCGCGAATCTTGATCAAACCGTTAGACATACATGCAAGCTTTTTGGGTAGAGGCCAGACATTCTAGGCTTGGGATGAATTCAATTGGGGTCAGATCAACATTAATTTTTTCAATTGAAGTGGGTAAAGGCTAAGGGGGCTGACGATTTCTGGTACCCCAGTATGAGGAAGCCCCCTTAGCCTTTACCCGCTTCGATTGGAAATTAATGTTGATCTGACCCCAATTGTTGGCCACAATGCTTGGCATTGGAGACATTCATGACTGAAGTGGTAGCGGATATCGAGAACACACAAACTCAGAGTTTGCCTTTCAAAGCAACGACAACGGCGGCAGCCGTAGCCAGCTTCTTGGCAGCTTGCGGTGGCGGCGGAAGTAGCAGCACCACACCCACACCCCAGCCCGTCAGCGACAAAATTACATTTGCCACCGAATACGCCGCCGCCCGCTTCCTTCAGCATGCCCAGTTTTCCAGCTCTGAAGCAGAAATAGCGTCAGTTAAAAGCATGGGCGCCAGCGCTTGGCTTGACGCCCAAATGAACCTGCCCTCCAGCACCGGCGGCTGGGAATGGCTTACCACGCGTGGCTACAGCGCCATCGACAGCAACAGGTTTTATGAAATGGACTACCACGCCAACCACATGGCCTGGTACCAAATCATGGCCTCACCCGATGGCGTGCGCAGACGCATGGCCCTGGCTTTGTCAGAGTTTTTTGTGGTCGGCATATCTGGCGTATCCACCGTAAGCTGGCCCCAATTTGCCATGGCCCACTACTGGGATATTTTGTGCAACAACGCATTTGGCAACTACCGCCAACTGCTGGAAGAAGTAACGCTTAGCATTGCCATGGGTGAATTTTTAAACACCCTGGGCAATCAAAAGGAAGACCTTGCCACCGGCCGCTTGCCCGACGAAAACTACTCGCGCGAGGTGATGCAACTCTTTACCATTGGTTTGCAACAGCTCAACACCGACGGCACCTTGGTGAAGGTCAATGGCGCGCCGGTAGACAGCTTTACGCAATCGGATGTGTCCAATTTGGCACGTGTGTTTACGGGCTATCAGGCTGACGACTCAGAAGGCTACTTTGACACCGTGGTTACGCCCATTTACCGAGTGCGCAAGGTGGGCTACACGCGCCGGCCCATGGCCTTGAACGCCAACCGGCACTCCATGTTGGAAGCGCGTTTTTTAGGCGCAGTGGTGCCAGCCGGCACGGAGGGCAAAGCGGCCTTGAAAATTGCTTTAGACACTTTATTCCAACATCCCAACGTTGGCCCTTTCTTTGGCCGACAAATGATTCAGCGCTTGGTCTGCAGCAACCCCTCGCCTGCCTATGTGGGTCGCGTGGCCACCGTGTTTAACAACAACGGCAAAGGCGTGCGAGGCGATTTGGCTGCTGTGTTCAAAGCCATTCTGACGGACGCAGAAGCCACGCAAGAAGCGGGCTTGACCAGCACCAGTTTTGGCAAATTGCGCGAGCCCATGGTGCGTGTTGCGCAGTGGGCGCGCACCTTCAAAGTGAAGTCAATTAAGGGCACTTGGAAAATTGGCAATCCCAATTATTCAGCGGTAGATGCGCTGGGCCAAAGCCCTTTGCAAGCGCCTTCGGTGTTCAATTTTTTCAGGCCCGGCTATGTGCCGCCCAACACCGCTTTGGCCAGCATGCAATACACCGCGCCAGAGTTTCAGTTGGTCAACGAAAGCACCACCGCGTCGTACATCAATTATTTGGAAAACAATTTAATCAATGGCATGTGGGTCAGGGCGCCCGAGCTTATCACGTCGCCAGAAAACGAAACGGCCACCGATGGCCACGACATCGCTCCCGATTACAGCGCCGAGATGGCCTTGGCAGGCAACGCCAAAGCTTTGTTTGCCCGTTTGAATTTGCTTTTATGCGCGGGCCAATTGTCGGACGCCACTCTGAATGACATGGTGTCTGTGTTTGCTTACGAGCCCACAAACTTGGCCAGCACAGACAACGCCAAACGAACTTATGTGGCCAAGGCCATCATGTTTGTGATGTGTTGCGCTGAATATTTGGTGCAGAAATAAATATGAACTCACCCACTTCAAATTCTCGGCGCACGTTTTTACGTCAGGCAGGGCAAATGTCGCTCACCGGCATGGCCGCGCCATGGTTGGCCAACTTGGCTTACATTGGCGAAGCGGCGGCGTTTTCAGCCTCAGATTACAAAGCCATTGTGTGTGTTTTTTTCCAGGGCGGCAACGATTACGCCAACACCGTGGTCACCTACGACAACGAAAGCTATGCCAAGTACTACGCCATTCGCGCAGCGGGTGCGGGCAATTTCGTCTCGGGGGTGGTGTTGCCTCAGGCCTCGTTGGCGGCCACCGAGCTCAAGCCCACGCAAGCACTTGCAGGCGGAAGAAAGTATGCCTTGCACCCCAGCATGCCAGGCTTGGCGCAGTTGTTCAATTCTGGCAAGGCCGCAGTGCAGCTCAATGTAGGGCCCTTGGTTGTGCCCCTCACGCGTGCGCAGTACGACAGCCCTGATCGACAAAAATACCCTTTGCCGCCCAAACTTTTTTCGCACAACGACCAACAATCGGTGTGGCAATCTTCGGCTGCCGAAGGCTCTACGGTAGGCTGGGGCGGGCGCTTTGGCGATGTGGGCATGGGCAACAACAGCAACTCGCTGTTTACGTGCATTTCTTTGTCGGGCAACAATGTGTTTTTGTCGGGCAACACGGCTTTGCAATACCAGTGCAGCACCAACGGTGCTATTCCCGTCAAGCCTAGCACCAGCTACTTTTTCAATCAACCCGAGCTCAAAGCAGGCTTCTTGCAAATGCTGCAAAAGAGCAGCTCGCATTTGTTAGAGAACGAGTACAACACGGTCACCAAGCGGGGCATCAGCGCGCAATCGAGTGTGTCTTCGGGCCTGGCCAGCGTGTCATTAAGTACTGTCTTTCCTTCGGGCAACAATTTGGCCGATCAGCTTAAAACGGTGGCCAAGCTTATAGGCGCGCGGTCTAGCTTGGGCGCCAAGCGTCAGGTTTTTATGGTCACCATGGGTGGCTTTGATTTGCACGATTATTTAGACTCTCGCCATGCGCCATTGCTGCAAAAAGTGGATGAAGCCATGACGGCTTTTTACAAGGCAACGGTGGAGTTGGGTGTGGCCAATCAGGTGACCAGTTTTACGGCGTCAGATTTTGGCCGCACCTTGACATCCAATGGCGATGGCTCAGACCACGGCTGGGGCTCGCACCATTTTGTGGTGGGCGGGGCAGTAAAAGGCGCAGCGTTTTATGGCACGCCACCGCCAGTGAGTGTGGGCGATACTTCTGCTGCCGAGGATCAATGGCATGTAGGCCAAGGTCGCCTGTTGCCCAGTACGTCGGTAGATCAGTATGCAGCCACGTTGGCCAAGTGGTTTGGCGTGAGTTCCACCGAGCTTCCTTTGGTGCTACCCAATCTCAAAAACTTCGGCACGCCAGCCTACCCCCAAGATCTGGGGTTCTTGTAAACAATTGGGGTCAGATCAACATTAATTTGGTCAATCGGAGGGGGATATGGGTAGAGGGGGCTGAACGATTTCTGG
>CAXNGF010000037.1:0-11358 GCA_964201905.1 Limnohabitans sp.
CAGCTTTCATTGGTTTTGGTTTATGTCATCGCGGCTCAAGGTATCAGTATTTTGACTGGTTACACGGGATTGGTATCTGTAGGACATGGCGGATTTCTCGCAATTGGAGCCTACACATCGGCATTGCTTGTTAAATACACTGGTGTTGATATAGCCATTGCAATTGTCGCCAGTGCATGCATGGCAGGCGCTTTTGGATTCCTATTGGGTTTGGTTTTCCTCAGATTGGCAGGACCTTTCTTAGCAATTGGAACTCTTGGATTTGCTTTTTTCATTGGCACTGTTATTAACAATGTTCCATTTTTTGAAGGACGAGAAGGAATATCGTTACCTGCTAACAAATTCATGGGATTTGTTCTTACCGATGTGAGTTTTTACTTTTTGGGATTGGGGTTCTTTGCTCTTGTAACTTTGTTTATTTTTAGCTTTGTTCGATCCAGCGTTGGTAGATCACTCATGGCACTTAGGGATGCCGGAAAAGCGGGGCAAAGTTGTGGCGTCAATCGGTTTCATTACCGCATGCTGGCATTCACAGTCAGCGCAACGATTACCGGTGCTGCAGGTGCTCTGAGTGGATTCTCGGTGCGCTATGTATCTGCAGAGGTTTACTCTGACATTTGGTATTCAGTCGACATTTTGGTGGCTGTCATTGTGGGCGGTTCAGCCATGATCATGGGACCCATTGTAGGTGGTGCTTTTGTTGCTCTCTTGCCCTTTCTTTTAGAAACCATGGCAGATCTTTCCTTCATTTTGAAAGGACTTATATTGATCGCGGTTTTGATATTTGCACCAGCTGGCATCTGCGAGCTGATGGCACGCCCCTTCAAAAGTTGGCGACAAATTCAACTTCAATCGGCCGGCAAGGAAACCCTGAGCAATGCACCTTCTGCAGTGTCGCATCAACAATAAAAGGAAATGACCGTGCCAAATATTCTTCATTGCGAAAACATAACAGTCAAATTTGGCGGCGTGATTGCAAACAATAACGTAAGTCTTCACATCGAAGAAGGCAAGGTCATTGGACTGATCGGACCGAATGGTGCAGGGAAAACTACTCTTTTCAACGTTTTATCTAAGTTTCAGCAGCATGACACTGGTCATGTCTACATCAATAACCAATTAATCGATTCCAAGGGACCCAGTGACATGGTCGGACTGGGCATGGCGCGCACTTTCCAAAATATCAACCTGTTTAGCGAACTTACAACCTTAGACAACATACTTTTGGGAGCGCATCGACTTACGGGTAACCCCATCGCCAACATGTATTCGTTCAAAAGTGCTCGAAAGCGCGAACGAAATCTGGTTGAACGCGCAGGCGAGATTGCCAGCATGCTTGGTATTTCAGATGAACTAGATGTCGTTGTTAAACAGCTTCCCTATGGCATACAGAAGCGAGTTGAAATTGCCCGTGCCTTAGCTGGAGATCCCAAACTCATTCTGTTAGATGAGCCAGTCGCAGGTTGCAACGATGAGGAGACAGCAGAGTTGAGAGAGGTCATTCGCAAAGTTAATCGCGATCTGAGCATCACAATCTTGATGGTGGAGCACGACATGTCTATGGTCATGAGCGTTTGCGACTATATCTTTGTATTGAATTTCGGCTCTAACTTAGCAGAAGGAACACCTGAACAAATTAGAACCAACCCTGAAGTGATCAAAGCCTACCTAGGGCAGGAGGAAGAAACATGAGTCAACTTAAGCTTCAATCAATTGAGGCAGGTTACGGCTCAGTCCGCGCTCTGCAAGGCATTTCTCTTAGTGTAGAACAAGGAACGATGGTGGCATTGCTCGGTGCCAATGGTGCAGGCAAGTCCACCACGCTAAAGGTTATTTCTGGAATGCTTAAACCTAACGCCGGAGATCTGCTCTTTCAAGGGAAGTCATTACTTGGACTATCGCCTAATCAGATTGTCCGACTTGGTATCGCACATGTTCCAGAGGGAAGAAAAATTTTCAAAGACTTGATGGTCTCTGAAAACTTGCAAATGGGTGCTTACACGCGTTCTGACAACGCAAGCATCAAACAAGATCTTGAATTTGTACTTGAAATGTTTCCTCGTTTGCGTGAAAGATCAAAGCAATTAGGAGGATCTTTATCAGGTGGAGAGCAACAAATGTTGGCAATTGGGCGCGGCCTGATGGCCAGGCCGTCATTGCTTTTACTTGATGAGCCTTCACTTGGAATTGCACCAAATTTAGTGATCGATATCTTTGCTGCCTTGCGCAAAGTCAACCAAGAAATGGGAATGACCATGCTAATCGTTGAACAAAATGCACAAGTTGTTTTAAAGAATACCAGTTTTGGATTTGTCATGCAGGTAGGAAAAATTGCTGTTCAAGCAGCCTCCGAAGAACTGCGGCAAAGCAAGGAGGTCATTGATTCCTACATGGGCGCGTAGGGGTTGATTTCGCTTAGTGGGATGCGCTAACCATTAAGCTATTTCTGTGTCAATAGCGCGATATGTACGCGGTTTTGTTTGCCTTTTGGTAAACGTGCCCGAACTTCAAGGAGACTCATATGAACCGTCGAATTATTCGACACGGCGCCTTGATCAGCGCTATTGTATTGTCCGCAGTAACTTGTCTGAACGCGAATGCGCAAAATGGACCGGGTATTTCAGACAAAGAGATTTTGTTATGTTCTTACCAACCCATGACAGGTAGTACTTCAAGTTATTTTCGAATGGGCAGAGGTGCAGATTCCTGGTTTAACCATGTCAATGCAACTGGCGGTATCAATGGTCGCATGGTGAAGTTCAACATGGTCGATGACAAATACGAACCAGCAAGGACAGTGGGCATCGTCAAACGCTTTGTTGAGAGAGACGGATGCTTCGCACTTGTGGCCCCATTGGGAACAGCCCCAACCATGGCCGTTATTGACTATGTTGTTGAACAGAAAATACCCATCGTTGGGGCAGGCACAGGAGCAGCTAAACCCTTGGAAATACCAAGCAAATGGGTTTTCCCACTTTACCCAAGTTATATGGATGAAGGAAGAGACATTGTCCGCTTTGCCAAAGAAGTTTTAAAAGCAAAGAAAATTGCATTGCTTTATCAAAATGACCCCTCTGGTAAAACACACCTTGCAGGCATCAAATCTGTGCTTGCCCGTCATGGCATTGAACTAGTTGCGGAGCAAGGTTATGAACCTAAAGATGTGGATGTCCAATCGCAAGTTTTGGCCATGAAAAATGCAAATCCAGATGCTGTGATTTGCTCTTGTGCACCCGAACCTGCCGCCAAGTTTTACACAGAACGGCGCAAGCTCAACTGGAAAGCACCCGTGGTCAATGTGTTCTTCGGAAAGAGTCCCAAAGTCCCTGAACTGGCTGGTCAAGAAGCTGTAGAAGGCGTCTATTTCACCACCATTTTCCGCGACTTTAGTTCCACAGCAGCACCCATGCAACAAGCTCTTCAAGTTTTGAAGAAATACTATCCCCAAGAAGAGCCTGATGCACTTCACTTATGGGGTTTTGCTGGTGCTCAAGTGGCTACCGAAGCTCTGAAAAGAATGGGCAGAGATAACATCACTCGTGATCGCTTTGTTGACACCATGGAAACAATCAAGGACTGGAAAGAGAGTGTTGTACCAACTGTCACCATCAACAAAGGAAATGCTCCAGAACATTTCATTGTTCGAGAAATGTCGTATGTGGTGTACACCGGGGGCAACTTCAAAGAGTTCCCGGTTCCTTGGCAAAAATAATTTAAAAGCCCACTCCAAAAAAGTGGGTTTTTTTTGCAATCAACACTTTTTAGATCTGATGCTATGCGCCTTACGCATGGATGGATTGCAGGCATCAGTAGTCTAATTTATTGAATTTAAGGTTAAGGTGCATGTAAGTGAAATCGAATGCAAAGCTTTTTTTACAAGGTGAAGCATTCGAGTTAATGTCAAGCAACTATCTGGGCTCTGTCCCGCTCACGAGGTAACCATGACGACAATCAAAGGCAAGGCCATCGCCCCTCAACGCCAGCGCGTGCTGGATGCACTCCAATTGCGCGAACCAGACCGTGTTCCAATCGGACTGTGGGGAACCATTGAGGGCTACCAGAACCTTCGAAAAGCCGTAGGACTTGACTACAAGGCAGACACACGAGACTACCGGACAGGCTCAACCACCTGGACCACAGACGTCAGTTTTGAAATTGATTTAGCTTACAAACTGGACCTGGATTTCCTGAGAATCTCCATGGGTCCAATGGGCGGATCGCCTGGGTTTCGGCCCATTCGCTTTGAGGAAGTTCCTTTCGATATGGGAATCTCCCCTCCAAATGCAGAAATCAACGTGGACGAATGGGGCGTGGTTCGCAAGTGGACGCCACACGAACGTGGTGGTTATTACGAAATGATCGGTTACCCACTCTTCCATGCCACCAGTGCACCGCTAGAAGAGGGCTTGAGAATGTTGGAAGCCTATCCGTGGCCCGATCCTAGGGACCCTGCCATGTGGAATGACTCACCAGTTCCCGGCATGACCTTGCGTGAGTACTGCAAGTACATTCGAGAAAACACGCCCTTCGCACTGATGGGGCAAGCTGGCCGCGGCGGGCTTTATGAGCAAGCCAAATACATGGTTGGATACGCAAAAATTTTCTCTGACTTTATCGAGTCACCCAAATTTTTAGATGCCCTTTTGACCAAGCTTGTTGATTTGGAAATTGAAACCAACAAGGCCATGATTGATCAGTGTGGAGAATACATGGACTGGATGCGGATGAGTCCTGAAGACTTGGCCAGTGAAAAAACCAGTTTCCAGTCTTTGGCCATGTTCAATGAGCAACTCAAACCACATTATTTACGGTCCATTCAAACGATCAGAGACTACTACCTGAAGAAGAACCCTAACGGTAAAATTCAATTTCACACATGTGGTGCATTGGCAGAGCCCTTCATGAGGGGTCTCATGGACTGCGGCGTTGATGGACATGACAGTTTGCCACCGAAAGTAGCCCGCCACTCGAACCCAGCTTCCCGCAAACGCCTACTGGGAAAAGAAATGTTTTTCTTTGGCGGCATAGACGTTCAAGAAACCCTTCCATGGGGATCAATGGAGCAAGTTCGTGCAGAAGTTCGCGCGAGAATTTGGGAAATGGGTCGAGGCGGCGGTTTTCTTCTCAGCAGCTCCCATCGACTCGAGCATGACGTTCCTACTGAAAATGTGCTCGCCATGATTGATGAGGCCCATGAATATGGTGTTTACCCATTGCCAGAGACACCCCCGCCAGGAGCTGATACCGGCGCAGATTACGAACCTTGGTCTGAGAAAAAAGCACGTCGCCGTCGGAACGAAGACACCGTTGCTGAGTAAAACTTTCAAGAATTCGAACAGACTCAATTGATATACGACTCAGAAGGAAAAGGCAAATGCCAATCATCATTGATACCGATAAAGAAAATGACATCGAAGACCTGCAATATGACATTGAAGATTCAAGAACGACTGACCGGTGGAGTGACGCACCAGCAGAGTTGAAAGAATTGTTTCATGTGCTGGAGTGGAATATTGTCGATGGGGAGCATGGCACAACAAATAATCTGATTCAAATCGCCTTAAGCAAGGGAGTTGCACCGCGAACTTTAATTGCAGGGCCTATGGCAATGGGCATCGCCGAAGTAGGTCGTCGATTTAAGATGGACGAATATTTTTTGCCAGAGGTGATGATGTCTGCCAAATGCATGCAAGCTGCATTGGGTACGCTCAAGCCTTTGATCGTTGCTGAAAAAGGAGAAGACATTGGTACTGTGGTCATCGGTACGGTTCAAGGAGACTTGCATGACATTGGCAAGAAAATTGTTGGCATGATGTTTGAGGCTGCAGGATTCACAGTAGTTGACTTAGGCGTTTCTGTGCCTCCCGAAGACTTCATCGCTGCAATCCGCAAGCACAAACCCAAGATTGTGGGCTTCTCTGCATTGCTCACGACCACCATGAACATGCAATGGGAAACTTTGAAGGTCATCAAGGCAGAAGGGCTGCGTGAAGATGTGCGCGTTTTTGTGGGTGGTGCGCCCATCAGCCAAGCTTGGTGCGACAAGATTGGTGCGGACGCATACGCATCGGACGCTTTGATTGCGGTTGACAAAGCACGTGCCTGCGTGTTTACCCATGCAGCCATCAAAGGCGGCGACCCCGAACTGCACACCCTCATGCTGGCCATCGATACTTTGCGTGAAGCGCAAAAGGCCAAATCGGTTGCCACCTAAAATGGCTGCAACTCCAGCCTTCTGGATTTAATTCAGATGCTTTCAACTTCTGCTTCACCTCAGAAGACTCTAGGCAATCAACCTGCGAGCTTCAAAGTAGCAGCATGTGCAGGGGTTGCCCTGCTTGTAGCCGGACTGACAGGCCAAATCTCTGCAGGTTGGGGTTATGCCCTGTTCTGTTTAGCAGCAGCCAGCCTTGGCTGTGCACTGATGCTGCTGGCTATTTTGACTTTGTCACGGCAGGGTAAAACAGCAACGCTGGTTTCTTGGGGAATTCGATTGGCGCGCTTCGGTGTGCTTGCCTATGTGTTTGCGGTGTGCGCCCTCTCGGGTCACTACACCCATGAAACATTCATAGGAAAAATGGAATGGCATTGGGTTATTTTTGGCCCGCTGATTCTTTTTGCGCTGGTATGCGTAGAACTAGGCATCTACAGGAAACTGCTCAAAGCCAATGCAATTTCCTGGAATCGATACAGCAGGTTTATAAATCGGGATGATGCGGACCCTGTAGCCATGCGAAAAACTTTGGTAGACGAAGTTATCGTGCACAGAAGTCTTTGGCAAATTAGCAAGCTCAGATGGCTTCGCCATACTCTGATTTTTTGGGGATTTACAGCCATGTTTCTGATGGAACTTGCGGCTGTATTTTTGCGCGAAGCTGGTCCTTCATTTGGCTGGCCAGATATATGGCGCACGCCTGGCCACCCGGTGCGACTTGCATTTGATTTGGCCTATGACGTGACAGGTGCAATGATGCTATTGGGCTGCATGCTGGCACTGTATTGGCGTTTAACTGTCCAAAATAAACCTGAAAGAAAATTTTCAGACACGCCCATGGTTCTATTTTTGCTGGTGGTTGTCTTGACTGGGTTTATGGTGGAAGGGCACAGAATGGCTCAATCACCAGCATTGTCCGAGCACGCCTTCTCCATGTTTGGCCAACTCTTTGCAAGCACGATGGCGGCAATAGGTTTCACAGCGCCAGAGGCCTATAAACCATTGTGGCTTGTGCATGTTATCGCCTCTTGCGCGCTGATTGCTTATTTGCCAGCAACGCGCCTCATCCACACCTGCGCTGTACCACTTGGCCGCTTAATGACTTCACAAAAAACCCTGCTTGCCGCAAAGAAACTAGGCGTGCTAAAAGGTTTGATGGGCACTGCTTTGCCCCCCCCCTGTGATTCAAAATCAACCACTGACTCATGACCCCCTTTCCACTGAATTGTCAATCATCACTTGGAGTATTACCCCATGGACAACATCATCGCCATTTTTGGTTCAACTTGCACGCTGAAGACCGAAGTTGCTCAAGAACTCTCTCTCATGACGGGGTTTAAACTGAGCAATCGCGGCGAAAAAGCCACCACACAGGCCAAATACCTTGGCAAGGCCACAACCGCAGAGCTACCCCTTGAATTTCACCGTGCACTTGACGATGAAACAATGCTGATGGCCACATGGGACGAAAAGCTCATGATTTTCGAGAGTGCATTCATGGATGCAGTTCTCAAAGACGCTCCCAATGTCTTCCTTGTTCATCTTCATGCCGATGACAAATCGCGGCAACAGCGTTGGCATGTTCGCAAAGAAGAAGGTGGCGGACGGACTCGACAATTAGGGGCAAGCTTCGCTGAACGAGACCAAGAAGATCAAGCACTTCGCAGCCAACTCTATGGCAACACCGGCCCAACAACGACACCCGCTCTCAGCATTGATACAAGTGATCGTGCCGCAAACGACATTGGACGTCAAATTTGGGACAGTTTCCAGGCTGAAGCTCACCTAGAAGTACTGACAAACAAGCCACCAATGGATAAAGCGGCCGCACGTGGCATTTTCCCCGGACCCACGCAAGGTGTCGTTACCCGATTCCATGCGCAGACCACACCCTTTGGCGGCTACATCCGTGACAGTCGAAGCGGTCAAGAGATTTATGTCCACAAATCTGCAGTGAGTGATATTGAAAATGGCAACTTAAGTGCCGGAATGAAGGTTGAGTTTGAAATCGTGGCAGACAGTTTCGGCGGCTTCAAAGCAATCAAACTTAGTGCAGCTTAATCTCTATGGCATCCCTCCAAATTTTGCTATGTTTTGGTTTACGAAGAGTTTTCACCATCGCATAACCAGAAGCCTCTAAAACTATGAGCCAGCCAGCTGAGACACCCGCATTGCTCCCCAACGATCTTGAAGAGCCACAGGTGACCGACGCCAACCTCTGGCTTGGCTCGTCAGCCTCCTACGAGGCTCTTGCTAATGGGTTTGAACTGAAAATCCCCGAATGGTTCAATATGGCTGACGCCACAGTTGGACGGCATGCACGCGGTATTTTTTCTGATCGCATCGCTCTAGTCTGCTCAAGTGGTGATGAAGGGGCGCAACAAAGCCTCACTTACCGCGAACTCGACCTTGAGGCAAGACGTTGTGCCAATTTTTTAAAACTTCACGGCGTGCGTCGAGGTGATGTTGTCATTTGTTATACACCGCAAGGTCTAACAGCGGCACTGACACATTTAGCAGCATATCTGATCGGTGCCATTGTGGCCCCGCTTTCACTTTTGTATGGGCGAGACACATTGCGTCACGCCATGAACGACAGCCAAGCCCCCATCGTCGTTACAACACGGCAAGCATGGGACGAACTGCCTGGACTTCGCAATGAGTTGCCAAGTTTAAAAAAGGTTCTAGTTTCAGGAGGCGCTAATGCGGACGAAATTGCGTTCGAGAAATACGCGGCGCCACTTGCGCCGCCCCCTTCTACACGCATAGCAGCGCAATGGCTCAAACCCAAATCACTTGCAACAACAGCTGCCGGATTGACTTGCAAAGAAAGAATATCGCTTTCAGATGCCACGACCAATGCATCAATGTCATTGCTTTGAAGTTGCGCTTGGTGCAAAGCCTGCGCTGCAACTTGGCGTACACGATCTCGCCAATGCGATCCATCGCGATATGCACCGAACTTAGCAAGCGCACCGCCTAGGATCAAAGGGTTATTGTCGATTTTATTCTTCATAGGGCTTTCAATGTCTCAGTCTAACCCCAGGGCAGTGTCGGTGACAAAAAATCAGGCGGATGGGCGCAATCTGTCGCAGCCATTTTGGGCTTCTGGCAACGACCTCACAATTGCATGAAACGCATAGCTGCCATGCCCTCGAGCCACATCTATTAAGCATTACCAAAGCGTTAGATAGGGTGATATCAGACTATCCTAAGCAGCATCATTTTGTTAATCTACCGGATCAGAGCCAACAATTCACGCATGTTTCTGCAAATTCAGTCAGCCTGTAAAAACGCGAAAATCTTATGCAAATGATTCAAAAATTAATTAAATTGGATTAAAAATGAGCTTGCCAATCGATTTTGTTGACTGGGACCGACTCCGAATTTTCATCGCGGTTGTCAAGGCTGGCAGTTTCACCAATGCCGGTCACAAACTTGAGCTGAGCCAGTCGGCTGTGAGCAGGCAAGTCTGCTCATTAGAGGCAACCCTCAAGTTGCAATTGTTTTACCGCCATGCGCGAGGGTTGCGACTCACGGAAAACGGAGAGATCTTTTTTGAAACCATTCGAACAATGGAGAGCCAGCTCTCTAAAGTACTAGAAAGAATAACAGACGAGCGCAAGCAGGCCGAGGGTCCCCTCAGAATTACAACCACAGTCACATTTGGGTCGGCTTGGTTGTCCCCGCGCATCGCCAAATTTCATCAGCTCTATCCAGACATTCGAATATCGGTATTGCTAGTTGACTCTCCTGAGCTGGACCTTTTGGCTCGGCAAGCGGATGTGGCCATTCGATTCAAAACACAAACTCGCGGGGAGTTGATCCAACAACGCCTGATGAGCCTGCGCTATCACCTTTATGCCAGCAAATCTTATTTGGCCGAGCGCGGCACCCCAACCACCTATGCCGACCTAGACCAGCATGAATTGATTGTTTATGGTGGCGGTCACGAATCGCCTCTTGAAAACTTTGATTGGGTCTTGAAAAAAGGTCGCGATGACCACGACGAGCGCCGACCAGCCCTTCGCGTCAACAACGTCTACGGAATGTACCGTGCCGTCAAGAGTGGTCTTGGCATCGCCGCACTGCCTCGCTACATCGTTGAAGACGCCTCCGATTTGCAAGAGGTTTTAACGCATGATGATGGCCCTAGTTTCGACGCATACATGGTCTACGCAGAGGACATGCGCGGCTCAAAACGGATCCAAGCTTGGCGTGATTTTTTAATGCAAGAAGTGCGTGACGAAAACGTCGAAGAAAAGCCCACTCAGGTCACAGAGTCTGCGGATGTCTTGGTCTGTCTTGACTGCAGACACGTTCATGCCCCGGCTCAACCCTGTGTTTTTCACTAACTTACACCCTGACTGATCTGTCAGAGGAATTTTTAGGACCAAACTTGTGAACTCACCCGGAAATGCGCCGTCAGATTCAAGCCAAGCATTGCTCAATCCCTCCAGTGCTGAAATGGCCAGAATCGTTTTCTTGCCATCAGGGCGCCGAGGTGAATTCCCAGTTGGCAGCAGTGTGTTGTCAGCCGCGCGCGATTTAGGGGTTGACATAGACTCCGTCTGTGGTGGGCGCGCTGTTTGCGGCCGCTGCCAAGTCACCTTGTGTGAAGGCGAGTTCTCCAAACATGGCATTGCATCAAAGCTGACCCACCTGTCAGCTTATGGCGAAACGGAACATAAGTATGCGCGCATCAAAGGCATGGGTTCTGACCGCAGGCTGAGCTGTCAAGCACACCTTTTAGGGGATGTTGTCGTTGACGTGCCGCCGGACAGCCAGATCCATCGTCAAATGGTTCGAAAAGGTGCGGATGAAATTCGTGACTTGCAAATTGATCCTGTGGTGCAACTCTTTTACCTAGAATTGCCCAAACCCAGCATGTCAGATCAGACTTGTGATTTATCACGTGTACTAGAGCTTTTGGCGGCTGAATGGGGACTGCCCAATTTGGATGCGGATTTTCGATTTCTTCAGACTTTATCTGCAGCCGTACGGGCAGGGGAAACCTACGCAGGTGATTGGAAAATCACAGTCGCAGTCCGCTTGAAAAAAACTTTGATTGCTGTCTGGCCAGGCTTTAAAGAAGACGTCTATGGCTTAGCGGTCGACGTTGGCACGACCACTGTTGCAGGCCA